>JBAXAR010000041.1:0-16363 GCA_037142475.1 Actinomycetes bacterium | reverse complement strand
TCCCGAGACGTTGTCTCCCCACGTCGGCGCATCGACGAGCTCGACCTTGGCGTTGGGGTTTCCGTTCAGGGCGGCGTTCACGGCCTTGATGGTGGCGGCCTGGTAGGCGGCGATCCAGGCGGAGGAACGTCGGGGATTCTTCTTCGAGCATGCTGCAAAGTTCGTGCCGAGGAACTCGATGATCACGAGGTCAGGGTGAACGCTGGCGCTCACGTCCTTGACGAAGGGTGTGATCTGGCACATCACTAGGCCGGGGAAAGCCGTCCAGTTGAGTGCGGCGGCGGTCGTCCGACCGAGAATGTCGCTCATCACCAAGACGGCTTGGTACATCTCCGAGTCGCCGAATGCTGCCACCCTGATTCGATGCTGCTGAGTAACGCGAGCTGCGTTGGTGGCAACTTTGGTGGCGCCGGTTGTGACCTTGGCCTTGAATGAATAGGTCCGGTCCATTGTGTCGTCATCAGCTGGAATCGATACGTTCCGAGTGACGTCACCATCGCATGGAGCGACGGTGATCGGCCAGCCAGGCAACGATGGCGTGACTCGAAGGGTGCATGACTCAGCCGATGCCGATCTCAGTGTGACGATGATCTGCCCTCCGGTGGGTGCCACGGAAGCGATGTCGGTGCTGACGCTGGGTGCCGAGGAATCGGCTCCTCCGGCGACACTCGGGACGGCCGTGAGCATAAGGGCAGTCACAACGCCCCACAGTCCCTTCACGCCGAGCACGGCTCTAAGTCTCCCACATTGCTCCCGGGATCCTTCATCGCATAGGAGTCTGCTGCGGCGAGATTCAGCCCGAACATGAAGGGCTCTTTCCCGCTCTTGATGTCATGCGGCGCAGACGGAATTCTCTGCCATTTCCCTGGGTTTTCCTAGAGGCTGAGGTCCGGGAGGGGCCCCAGCCCGAGCGCCTGCATTCCCGGGATGAGCATCACCGCAGAATATCGATACACACCCGAGCTGTAGTTAGGACAACCCGTCAGCGGGAACGACAAAGGCCACTGCTGGGTGCAGAAGTGGAGCCTGTCAGGTCCCCTGACCAAGATAAGTTTGGTCGAAATCCCGAAGATCCGAATCGTCTGAACGTCGCCTCCACTGCAGAGTCCCTGAGCCTTTTCTACGGCGAGGCATGGCAGAGACTTGACCCACGATCCGTTTGGCCCTTCAACCGAGAGTCCGGCATTGACGTAGGTGACGTGAGTTGGGTGAAGGGCTGCGACCGCTTGGTAGATCCGTGCGATCTTGGACGAGCCAGAAATTACGTGTCCGTAGTTGTGGGAGGTGAACGTCGGGGCATCGACGAGTTCGACTTTTGCGTTGGGATTTCCCTTGAGTATGGAGTCGATGACTTGGACGGTCATTGATTGGTAATCGTCATACCAAGCGGGTGAAAGTCGAGTGTGGACCTGTGAACAGGCCGAGAACCATGGGCCGAGGAACTCGAGGATCACAAGATCAGGCTGTTTTTGACCGCCACCTTCTTGATGTTGTCTGCGTATTGGCACAGATCAGTTCCCGGGTAAGCGTTCCAAGTTACGGGGGCCGCCGTGGTGCGGCCGAGAATGTTCTCCATCTCGACGATGGTCTCCCACATCAGGGAGTCACCGAATATCGCCACTCTGATCTGATGCGTCTGGCGGACGGGGGCGATGCCGGTGGGGACTTTCGTGGTTCCGGTTTTCACCATCGCGCTGAACGAGAAGGTTCGGTCAGCAGTATCGGTGTCTGCCGGAAGAGTGGCTGTTTTCTTCATCTCACCACCACATGGCTGAACGGTGATCGGCCAACCGGGCAGCGATGGTGAGACCCGAAGGGTGCACGAGTCAGCGGGGGGTGCGGTCACTGTGAGCACGACCTGCCCACCGGTGGGTGCCACGGAGGCGACATCGGTGCTGATGCTGGCTGTCGGGGGTTCGGCTGCCCCAGCGACACTCGGGAGAGCGGCGAAGACAAGGGCGGCCACAACGCCACGCAGTCCCTTTAGGCCCAACACGGCTCGAATTCTCTCACATGTTCGAGGCTGATCATCAGCGCCTCATTGTGGGTTCTCACCCGCAACTTCGCTGGTGGCTCGTCCGCAGTGTCGCCCCTGACACAAGGACATTGAGGCAGTTAGCGAATCATGGCCCGATACTCATTGAGGTGCGCGGTGACCATGGCATCGACAGAGTGGCGAGAGGCTACCGATGCGGCTCCGGCAATGAGTCTTTTACGTAAGGCTGGATCCTCGAGGACTCGACGGAGCGACGAGGCCAGGGCGCCGGCGTCTCCGACTGGCGACATGAGCGCCTCGACGCCGTCCTCAAGCCAGTCGATGACGCCGGGGCACTTGGTGGTTACCAAGGGAACTCCTGCCATCGCCGCTTCCAGCATGGCGAGCGCTTGGCCCTCCCAGCGTGAGCTCATAGCGACAACCGTCGCCGCTCCGATGATCTGGCGGCTGTCGTGGCGCCATCCCGCGAGACCAACCCGCCCGGTGAGGCCTCGCTCAGTGATTGCTGCTGCCACTGTGTCATTGAGTGGTCCTCCACCTACAAAGAGCAGGGCCGCCATCGGCACCTCGGCGATTGCCGCGAGAAGGGTGAGTGGGTCCTTTTGGGGGCTAAGTCTGGCGGGAGACACGACGAGAGCGAGGTTTGGGTCCAGTCCGAACGACTCCATCAACGACCGTTTGTCCGCCGGGGTGGGGGCAGGCGGGACGCCGTTGATTAAGAGTGTGGCGGCGACGCCGTGCTGGCGAAGATCTCGAACCAACGAGGGTCCGACTGCACCGACTCGGACTCTGGAGAACTTGACCATCCGGCTGGTTCTTTTGAGCGCGTCGGGATCGAGGCCGTGGCAGGTCACCAGGATCCGGTGGGGGGACCTCCGTCCAATAAGGACGCATGGCCATGCGGTGCGCATTCCATGTCCGTGGATGATGTCTGGTCGGACGTTCCTGATAATCCGGGCGAGGCCGGACAGCCACCTGATCCTCCCGCGAAGTCCCGACGGGTCTGCCAGATGGTGCCAGGTGATCGATGGTTCTTCTTTGAGCGCATTCTCGAACGCTTCTGGCATGGCGGCGTTTCCGCCTGAGGCGACGTGGACCTCAAGGCCGGCGTGGCTCAAACCCGATGCCAAAAGTCCGACGAGGGCCTGCATGCCCCCCGCCCCGGCCTTGTCCAGCACCAGAAGGACGCTGCTCGGCTGGCTGCTCACCCGCCGAGATCCATGAGTTCCACCCTGGTGTCGTCTGGATCGGTGAGATAGATGAACGACAGCGTCGAGTCCCCGAACGGCATCTCGGTGAGCGTTCCCGGGACGATCGAACCGCCGAGTTCGACGAGACGGGCGGCTGTACCGTGCACGTCATCGACTCTGATGGAGAGGTGTGTGAGGCCGGTTCTGGCCACGGGACGTCGGCCGACGACCTCTGCGTCGGGTGTCGAGAACTTGAGAAGCTCGATGGTGACAGCCCCCTGGCGGATGAACTGAGAGGTGACCTGCACCTCTTCGAGCTCCATGAGAGCAGCAAATTCCGAGCCGATCTCGTGGCGCTCTGCCCGCTCGAAGCCGAGGCCCTCGCAGTAGAAGGCAGTGGACCGTTCAAGGTCTGTGACGCAAATGCCGAGGTGAGAGAAGGTGACGTTCAAGGTGTTCCTCCGGGTTGGAGAGACCATGTTCGCACGGCTCGACGGTGCTCAAGGTGCCATCGAGTCCATCGCCGCCCTATCCTCTGGGGCTGTGACCGCCTCCAACAGCAACGACAGCCGCATGACCGACGCAGGGATTGAGATCAACCAGCTCTACACGGCGGCCGACCTCGCCGGATTCGACCCTGACGAGAAGCTTGGGCAGCCGGGATCCTTCCCCTACACCCGAGGGGTCCATGAGGGGATGTATCGACAGCGCCTCTGGACCATGCGCCAGTACGCAGGATTCGGGAACGCCGAGTCAACCAACGAGCGGTTCAAGTTCCTCCTCGACGCCGGCCAGACCGGGCTGAGTTGTGCCTTCGACCTTCCGACACAAATGGGCTACGACTCTGATCACCCTCGTTCAGAGGGCGAGGTCGGCAAAGTCGGAGTGGCTATCGACTCACTTGCTGACATGAGGCTTCTTCTCAAGGATCTTCCGCTTGATCAGGTGACCACTTCGATGACGATTAACGCAACGGCTTCCACGCTGCTGTGTATGTATCAGTTGGTCGCTGAAGAGCAGGGCGTCGATGCGAGGAAGATCCGCGGCACTATCCAGAACGACATCCTCAAGGAGTACGTCGCACGAGGGACCTACATCTACCCGCCACGCCCTTCGATGCGGCTCATTGTGGACACTTTTTCCTACTGCGCCGAGAACCTGCCAAGTTGGAACACCATCTCAATCTCCGGCTACCACATCCGTGAAGCAGGCTCCACGGCGGTCCAAGAGATCGCCTTCACCCTGGCCAACGGCATTGCGTACGTCGAGGCGGCCCAAGCGGCTGGACTCGATGTGGATGCGTTTGCCCCTCGGTTGAGCTTCTTTTGGAATAGTCACAACAACCTCTTTGAGGAAGTGGCGAAGTTCAGGGCAGCTCGACGCATGTGGGCTCGGATCATGACCGATCGCTTCGGCGCCAAGGACGAGCGATCGAAAATCCTCCGGTTCCACACGCAGACCGGCGGCTCCACGCTGACGGCACAGCAGCCGGAGAACAACATCGTTCGGGTCACGATCCAGGCCATGGCCGCGGCCCTCGGTGGAACGCAGAGCCTGCACACCAACGGTTACGACGAAGCCCTAGGGCTGCCGACCACCAAGGCGGCGACGATCGCCTTGAGAACGCAGCAGATCGTCGGCTACGAGTCAGGGATCGCCGACACGGTCGACCCCCTGGCGGGTTCGTACTTTGTCGAATCACTCACTGACGAAATCGAGGCGAAGGCGATGGAGTACCTCGCTCAAATCGATGAGCAGGGTGGCGCCGTGGCGGCGATCGAGGCGCGCTTCATGCAAGAGGAAATTGAGTCGGCCGCATACGCCTACGCAAAAGCGATCGACAGCGGCGACAAGATCGTCATTGGGGTCAACAAGTTCACCAGTGAGACCAACGAGCCTGCTGATGTCTTTCCCATTGACCCCCAGCTGCAGATCGACCAGGTTGCACGCTTACAGGACATTCGCGCCACACGCGATCAATCGGGAGTTGACGCGGCACTGGCCGATCTCGAAGCGGCAGCTCGTGGAACGCAAAACATGTTGGTGCCCATGAAAGAAGCGCTTCGCCGGATGGCGACCCTTGGCGAGGTGGCCGACACACTGCGTGGTGTCTTCGGTGGGTACCAGCCTGGAGGCTGAGCCACCAGGTATCTCAGGTCAGGCCTCGGCCACCACGGTGAAGTGCTCCACGGTGGGGAAGGGTTCGTAGAAGTGGTGCAGAGCGGCTCGCCACTTGTCGTAGGCCGGTGAGCCCCGGAATCCTTCGGTGTGAGCCTCCAGGGTGTCCCACTCCACTACCAAGATGTAGCGGCTCGCCGACTCGATCCCTCGGGCCACTCGAAGGGATCCGAAGCCAGGACTCGACGAGATGTGCACGAGAGCCTCTTGGAGGGCTGTCTCGAATGCTGCTTCCTGACCCGGTCGTACCTCAAGCACCGCGTGTTCGACGATCATGGAGAATCCCTTCTGGTCTGGTTCAGCCGGCGATCAAACGAGCCCGGAGGCGCTCGTCATTCGCTGCGTCGACCGCCGTGAGGCACATCGAGATAGCGCCATCAAGGATTGCTTGGTTGGCCGAAGGCCCCTTGCACGCTGCAGCGAACTCTGGCTGATGGTTCACGGCGCCATTGGTCTCGATCCCCACGAGGGGGTGGATCGTCGGGATCGCCAGCGAGATGTTGGCCATATCGGTTGAGTAGTTCGGCAGTGGGCTGCCGGCATCATCAAGATCGAAGGTGCGCCCTCTGGCCTCAGCGTTGCGGCGGTAGAGCGCCAGGAGATCGCGATCCTGCTCCATGTGGGTGTAGGGCGGGGCGAGTTGATCGATGCTGAGCGTTGAGCCGCTGGCAAGTGCACCGGCTTCGAAGCAGGCTCGCACGCGGGGCATCAGCCGTTCGAGGCCGGCATCAGTGGTGGACCGGCACATGAAGCGTCCCGTGACATGCCCGGGAATGATGTTGGCGGCCTCACCGCCGTGGGTCACGATCCCGTGAACCTGGTCGCCCACCTCGAACTGCTGGCGCAGCAGGCTGATGGCAACCTGGGAGATGGTCATCGCGTCGCTCGCATTCACCCCTTGGGAGGGAGCCGCTGAGGCATGTGCGGTCCGGCCAAAGAAGGTCACATCGAAGTGGTCCACTGCGAGGCATCCGGACTCGAGGCGATCGAAGGACCACGGGTGGACCATCATGGCGGCGTGAACGCCCTCGAAGGCCCCTCGCTCGAGCATGAGGACCTTTCCTCCACCACCTTCTTCGGCAGGCGTCCCGAACACCTTGACCGTCAGGTCGAGCTCCTCGGCAACCGATCGGAGCCCGATGGCCGCACCGACGGCGGACGCCGCGATGATGTTGTGGCCACAGGCATGTCCCACCTCAGGCAGGGCGTCGTATTCGGCGAAGACTCCGACAGTGAGCGACCCGGATCCAGCTGATGCACGAAAGGCTGTCGGGAGATCGCAGACGCCTCGTTCGACGCGGAATCCGGCTCTCTCGAGGACGGTCGCCGTCGCGCTGGCGGAGCGGTGCTCCTCGAATGCGAGCTCCGGGTCGTCGTGTAACTGCTCAGCGAGTTCCACCAGAACGTCAGTGCTCTCGACGATTGCTGCAGTGGCGCGCTCGGAGGCGCTGGTGCTCATCCTCGCCTACTCAATCACGACGACGACGTCGCCACCGGTGACTGAGTCGCCGGTGGCGACACGGACTTCGGTGACCGTGCCGCTCGTGGTGGCATTGACGGCATTCTCCATCTTCATGGCCTCGAGAACGCAGACGGTCTGACCCGCCTCGACCGAATCGCCCACCTCGACGAGGACCTTGACAATGGTGCCCTGCATGGGAACGGCGACGGACCCCGACGTGAGGCCGGAGACGCTTCCTCCTCCACCCTTTCGCTTCGGGGTCTTGGCTCCACCAGATGACGCCACCATGGAAACTCCGGTGTCGGGGAGCCATAGCTTCATCTCGTAGCGACGACCATCGACCTCAGCGGTGACGGTGCGAAGGACCTTGGCCTCGGCGTCGTCATCGTTGGCCGCCGGCGTGACGTCGGCAACGATGCTGGCGAGATCGAGACGCTCCTCGACCCACTTGGTGGAGTGTTTCGCCTCGGCGAAGTCGGAGTGCGAGAGGATGGCGACGGCAGCAGGGATGGTCGTCGCAACACCCTCGATCTTTGTTTCCTCAAGCGCACGCAGCATTCGACGGCGTGCTCCTTCACGATCTTCGGCCCACACCACGAGTTTGGCGATCAAATTGTCGTAGTACTGACTGACGGTGTCACCTGATTCGTAGCCGGCGTCAAGGCGCACACCGGGTCCCGACGGCTGGGCGAATCGTGTGATCGTGCCAGGAGATGGAGTGAACCGTCCGCCGGTGGGGTCCTCTGCATTGATGCGGACCTCCATCGAGTGGCCCTGTCGCTTGATGTCGGCCTGCCCGAAGGGGATTTCTTCTCCGGCGGCAATCTTCAACTGCCAGGCGACGAGGTCGAGGCCCGTCACGAGTTCGGTGACCGGGTGCTCCACCTGGAGACGGGTGTTCATCTCGAGGAAATAGAACTCGCCGTCCTGATAGAGGAACTCCACCGTGCCGGCATTCACGTAGCCACAGGCCTCGGAGACCTTGACCGCCGCTGCGCCCATTGCCTGGCGGACCTCGTCGGGGAAGTCTGCCGCAGGGCTCTCTTCGATGAGTTTCTGGTGTCGGCGCTGGCACGAGCAGTCGCGCTCGCCGAGCCACAGAGTATTGCCGTGCGTATCAGCAAGGACCTGCATCTCGATGTGACGGGGCCAGGTGAGATAACGCTCGACGTAACACTCGTCTCGCCCGAAGTAGGAAAGCGCCTCTCGCTGAGCGGACTCAAGCGCCTCAGCCGCCTCCGCAGCGGAGCCGACGACCTTCATACCTCGTCCCCCTCCACCGAAGGCTGCCTTGATGGCGATGGGCCAGCCGAACTCCTCGCCGAATGCCACCACTTCGTCAGAGGACTTGAGGGTCTCTGAACGACCGGGGACGCCCTCGACGCCGGCGGCTTCTGCGGCAAGGCGAGAGCTGATCTTGTCACCCATGACTTCGATCGCTTCAGGCGGCGGTCCGATAAAGGTGACTCCTCGAGCGGTGATCGCTCGGGCGAAATCGGTGTTCTCGGAGAAAAAGCCATAGCCAGGGTGCACGGCGTCGGCGCCCGATTCCTCGATGGCGGCAAGGATTGCCTCAGTGTTGAGGTAGCTCTCGGCTGCGCTCTGTCCGCCAAGTGCGTAAGCCTCGTCGGCGAGGCGGACGTGCAGGGCGTCACGGTCGAGCTCGGAGTACACAGCGACGGTCCCGATCCCCATCTCGCGGCAGGTTCGGATGACGCGGACTGCGATCTCTCCACGGTTTGCGATCAGAACCTTCTTGAGCACGCTCTCGGCCTCTCGGTGACGGTCGGTCGCTGAATCTGGCGACCTAGGGATGGACGTTCCACTTCGATACTTTCATGCACTCTAGGGTGTGCGCCATGAGGGCCCCGGGCTTCACGATCGAGCACTTCGAAGAGATTGACTCTACGAACACGTATCTGATGGGAGAGGGGCGCCGCGGGGCCCCTGCTGGCCTCGTGGCGGTCGCTGATCATCAGACTGCTGGCCGAGGCCGGCTGGGACGGACGTGGGAGGCTCCGGTCGGGGCGTCCTTGCTGATGTCGGTCCTATTGCGTGAGGCCCTCGAACCGCAGTCGCTCCACCTCGCCACCGCAGCGGTCGCCCTGGCTGCCGCTCAAGCGGCGGAGACGACGTGCGGTCTTCGTCCGGGCCTCAAATGGCCCAACGACCTTGTCATCGAGGGCGCCAAAGTGGCAGGGGTCCTTGCCGAAGCAGATCCCAGTGCACCTGGAGGCCCCCCAGGATCGACGGCGATTGTGGTCGGTATCGGTGTCAATCTGGCGTGGCCTGGGCCTCCGGGAGTCGGTGGGACCTCGCTGCTCGAGGCCACTGGCATCACGGTAGCCCGCAATGCCATGGTCGAAGCACTTCTTGAGGCGCTCAGCCCGAGACTGCTTCAGCTCCGCTCGCCTGAGGGTCAGACCACGTTGGTTGGCGAATTGGCGTCATCACTGGTCACGATTGGGCAGGTGGTCTCGGTGGAGATGGCGAATGGTTCGATCGAAGGCGTGGGGGCAGGGCTCAGTCCCGCCGGGCATCTGCTGGTCGAGACCGCCACGGGAACCGTTGAGGTCGCCGCCGGAGACGTCCTCCACCTTCGGCCTGCGTCCCTCGGTGACGCTCAGCCTGAGTAGCCTGCGAGCATGGGAATCCTCGTAACAGGTGGCGCCGGCTTCATCGGATCAGCATTCATCCGCTACTGGCGTCGAGAGCATCCCGACGACCAGCTCGTGTCCTATGACGCAATGACCTACGCGGCCACCATGGGGAGCCTCGCTGGCGTCATCGACGACATCGGATTTATCGAAGCCGACATCCGTGACCTCGATGCGGCTGAGCGAGCGCTTCGCGAGTACGGGATCGACACGGTGGTGAACTTCGCCGCCGAATCGCACAACTCGCTGGCGGTCCTCGACCCAGGACGCTTCTTCTCGACCAACGTCATCGGCACGCAGACAATGCTCGAGGCTTCGCGCCGGGCGGCGGTGGGGCGGTTCCACCACGTTTCGACCTGCGAGGTCTACGGCGACCTTGATCTGGATTCCGATGAGGCATTCCACGAAGACTCTCCGTACCGACCTCGGACTCCCTACAACGCCTCAAAGGCCGGCGCCGACCATGCGGTACGGGCCTATTCGGAGACCTACGGTCTGCCAATTTCGATCACCAATTGCGCCAACAACTACGGGCCGTTCCAGTTCCCTGAGAAGGTCATCCCGTTGTTCGCCTCACGGGCTCTTGCCGATCAGCCGCTCCCGCTCTATGCGTCGACGCAGAATCGTCGCGAGTGGCTTCACGTTGATGATCACTGCCGGGCGATCGAGATGGTGCTGCTCGCCGGTCGAGTCGGTGAGACCTACCACGTGGGCTCGGGAGTCGAAGCGTCTATTGAAGAGATTGCCGACGCAGTCCTCGCCGCAACCGGGAAACCTCAGTCGCTCAAGACGATCGTCCCCGACCGCCCTGGTCACGATCGGCGCTATCTCCTGGACACAACGAAGATCCGCACAGAACTCGGCTGGGCTCCGACCGTCGACTTCGAGCCGGGAATCGCAGAAACGGTCGCGTGGTACCGAGACAACGAATCATGGTGGGCGCCACTGCTCGAGCGGGCACCAGTCGTGGAGAGCACCTGGGGCGACAAGGTCAACTGATCCGTGGAACGTGTCCTCGTCACGGGTGCGGCAGGCCAAGTCGGTTGTGACCTTCTCGAGGTCCTCGCTGGGACGACACCGTCAGGTGGTCGCTCCACCAACGCGATTGGGGGAGCGGAGGTCCGCTCGGGCGAGTTCGATGTGACGGGACTTGATCGCAGGGGGCTCGATGTCACGAATGAGGCCGCGGTCGCCGAAGCCTTCGCAATGTATCGACCGGACGTCGTCGTCCATCTTGCTGCGTACACCGCAGTTGACCGAGCCGAGAGCGACCCCGAGGGTGCCGACGCAACAAACCATCTCGCCACGCGGTTCGTGGCGGCGGGTGCCGAAGCCGTTGGAGCTCATTTGGTCTACGTCTCGACCGACTACGTCTTCGCTGGCGACCTCGGCCGACCCCTCAGTGAGGATGATCCAACCGGCCCGCGAAGCGTCTACGGATTAACGAAGCTTGCCGGAGAGGCCGAGTGCCCACCTGACGCCTCGGTGGTCCGAACTGCGTGGGTCGCAGGCCGTCACGGCAAGGGTGTGATCCACCTCGCAGCCCGGGCCGCTCGAGAGGGGCTGAGCCTGAGGTTCGTTGATGATCAAATTGGTTCGTTTACTGCAGCTGCAGACCTCGCGGCTGGCCTCTCGTTCTTTGTTCGGGAACGACCGGCGGGAATCTTCCACGTTGCCGGCTCTGGCCACGCCAGTTGGCATGAGGTCATTTCGGCTGCAGTGGTTTCTGCAGGAGGATCAAAGGATCAAGTCTCGGCGATACCAACCTCCGCTCTCGATCCTCAACCGCTGGCTGAGCGGCCTGCATTCTCTCCGCTCATCTCGAAAAGGCTGTCTGAAGTAGGGGGCCAAGCCCTTCCTGAGTGGCAAGATGGCCTCCAACGACTTGTCGACGCAATCGTTAAAGGGGAGTCTCCATGAACACCAAGCAGTCACAAAGTGGCGACGGCCATCGCGTCTGTGTCATCGGCGCTGGCTATGTGGGACTCCCAACGGCAGCGATTCTGGCCCGTCGCGGCCATTCGGTGGTCCTCGCTGAGAGGGATCCGAAGCGTCTCGAATCGCTCCAGCGCGGAGAAGTCCCGATTTTCGAGCCAGGTCTCGATGCCATGCTGGCTGAGGCCGTCGAGGCGGGACGTCTTCGATTTACCTCCTCCGCTGCGGAAGCCGTGGTGGATCAGGACTTCGTCTTCCTTTGTGTCGCCACACCGCAAGGCGATGATGGCGCCGCCGACCTCTCCTATGTGAAGGCTGCGGCGACCGAGATTGGCCCCCACCTTGCGAGCGGGGCCATCGTGATCAACAAGTCGACGGTCCCGGTCGGCACGGTCGGCCTCGTCGAGCGGGCGCTCGGCCGCGATGACGTCGCCGTGGTGTCGAATCCCGAGTTCCTGCGAGAAGGCACGGCTGTCGCCGACAGCCTTTCTCCCGACCGGATTGTGGTCGGCTCTCATGACCCGAGGGCAGCGACGGCGGTCGCCGAACTCTTTGGGAGTTCTGGTGCGGCAATGGTGATTACCGACCCCACCACCGCCGAGACCATCAAATATGCATCCAACGCCTTCTTGGCGACCAAGATCACCTTCATCAACTCGATGGCGGCAGTCTGCGAGGCAGTTGGAGCCGACGTGCGAGATCTCGTGCTGGGGATGGGTTTCGACAAGAGGATTGGGTTCGAGTTCCTCCGCCCTGGACCCGGCTGGGGTGGTTCGTGCTTCCCGAAGGACACCTCTGCGCTGGTCCACATCGCAGCCGAGCACGGCTTCGACTTCAGCCTGCTTCGGGTGGCAATCGAATGCAACGAGGAGCAGATGGACCGGATGGTGGACAAGATGGCCGCCGCCGCCGGTGGGCTTGACGGAGTCACCGTCGCCGTATGGGGATTGACCTTTAAGGCCAATACCGATGACCGGCGCTCATCGCCGGCAACTGCGATCGTGGCCCGACTTCTTTCTCGTGGGGCAATCGTTCGGGCCTATGACCCGACGGTCTCATCCGGTGATGCGACGACCCCTGACCTTGCTGGCGTCGAGGTGTTCGATGACGCGATCGAAGCAACGAGGGGAGCAGCGGTCCTCGGGCTATTGACGGAATGGCAGGAGTTCCGTTGGGTTGATTTCGACAAGGTGGCTGAACTCATGGCCACGCCGTCGATCGTCGATGCCCGGAACCTGCTTGACCCGAAGGCGATCCGCCGACACGGGTTTACCTACGAAGGGATCGGTCGCACATGAGGGTCGTCATCGCCGGAGGAGCTGGGTTCCTCGGTTCTCATCTCGCCGATCTCCACGTGGCTCGCGGCGACGATGTCGTTATCCTTGACGATTTCTCCACGGGCACTGCCGAGAATGTGAGCCACCTCGCAGAAACAGGCGGCGTCGAGATTATCGAGGCCGACGTGAGCCATGATGTTCCCGTGTCCGGTCCAGTCGGCCGGGTCTACAACCTCGCGTCTCCCGCATCCCCACCGGCCTACTTAGAGCGGCCACTTGAGACGCTCGCCGTTGGCTCCGAAGGAACTCGGCTGCTCCTCGAGCTCGCCGATGCTCACGGAGCCCGGTTCGTTATGGCGTCCACCTCAGAGATCTATGGGGATCCAGAAGTACACCCTCAGGTCGAGAGTTATCGGGGAAATGTCGATCCTCATGGGCCACGGAGCGTCTACGACGAGGCGAAGCGATTCTCCGAGTCGATCACCATGGCGTACCACCGAGCCCGAGGCACCGATATTGGAATTGCCCGGATCTTCAACACCTACGGACCGAGACTCTCGGCGGGTGACGGCCGGGTTGTCTCGAACTTCATCGTCCAGGCACTGACGGGCGAGCCACTAACCATCTACGGCGATGGGAGCCAGACCCGGAGCCTCTGCTTCGTCGCTGACCTCGTCGCTGGCCTGATGGCCCTCGGTGACGCCACGACGCTTGGGCCCGTGAATCTGGGGAACCCCGACGAGCGCAGTGTGGCGGAGATCGCCGACGCAATCGTGATGCTGACGGGGTCGTCGTCGTCGCTCATCCATATGCCGCTCCCCACTGATGACCCAACTCGGCGCTGCCCTGACATCACGAGAGCGAAGAGTGAACTTGGCTGGGAGCCAGCGGTGTCAACCAATGACGGGCTCGTTATCACGATCGACCACTTTCGGAGGGTCCTCGGGCTCTAGGCGGCTCAGCCGACGATGCCCACTGGGCTAGGTTGAACTTGCTTCGAACATCGGGAGGAATTGTGGGAACAGAGCGGACACTCGAGCCCAAAGAATTCAAGACGCTCAGCGTGCTCGTCCCGGTCTACAACGAGCGGGCCACAGTCGGCGAGGTCATCCGTCGGATCCGAGCGGTGGACATCCCCCTTGAGATCGAGGTCGTCGTGGTGAACGACGGATCATCTGATGGTACCGACAAGGTGTTGGCGGCCCTCGAGGATTCGACCGTCAGGGTGTTCAATCACACGAAGAACCAAGGAAAAGGTGCAGCGCTCAGGACCGGGCTTGAGGCGGTCACCGGTGACGTGGTCATCGTCCAGGACGCTGACCTTGAGTACGACCCCGAAGACTGGCCGAAGCTTCTCGAGCCCATCTTGAAAGGGAAGGCTCACGTCGTCTACGGGAGCCGCTTTACGGGCGAGCGAAAGAACATGTTCATCCTCCATTGGATCGGCAACAGGTTCCTGTCGTTGGTGACGAACGTGCTCTATGCGACCACCCTTTCCGATATGGAGACCTGCTACAAGTGCTTCGACAAGCGGGTGCTTGACCCGATCACGGTGATCTCCAATCGATTTGACTTCGAACCAGAGATCACCGCCAAGGTCCTCCGGCAGGGCTTTCGGATCTATGAGGTGCCGATCAGCTATGCCGGCCGGGAGTTCGATGAGGGAAAGAAGATCACCTGGAGGGACGGCTTCGCTGCCCTCCGAGCGCTGATCCGTTTCCGGTTCACGAAGACTCTCTAGAGGTGGCGCCGGAGATCGGCGGCGAGGTGTCGGCCCCATGATCGCAGCCGTCGTTGTCGATTACAACGTCGGACGCCAGCTCCAAGTGGCCATCGAGTCACTCCGAGCTGACGGGGTCGACGAGATCGTGGTGGTGGAGAACGGTGCCTCGGGGTCAACCCGCGCCGCTCTCGGCGCACTGGCCTCGAAGGTGTCGATCGTGGTGCCGGGAGAGAACATCGGCTTCGGTGCTGGAGTCAATAGAGGCGTCGCTGCCCTCCGGAGTCAGCCAGAGTTCGTCGTCGTCGCCAACCCGGACACTGAGGTTCATCAAGGGGCGGTGCCCGCCCTGTGTGATTCGCTGAAGGGGAATCCCTCGCTCGCCATCGTGGGGCCGCTGATCATGACTCCCGACGGTGAGCGGTATCCCTCGATCCGACGCTTTCCTTCAGCCATCGATGCCGTGGGTCATGCGGTGATAGGGCTGGTCTCAACCAACAATCGTTTCTCACGTCGTTATCGCTCCGCAGAGCCGCGACCGGGTGGGGGAGTCGATTGGGTCTCGGGTGCCTTTTTCGCAGTCCGCCGCACACTCTTCGAACAGATCGGTGGATTCGACGAGAGGTATTTCATGTTCGCCGAGGACATGGATCTGTGTTGGCGATCCCACCGGGCAGGGTTCGGTGTGGAGGTATGCGACACCGCAGTGGTCACCCACATTGAGGGAGTCTCTCGGCGATCGCATCCCTATCGGATGCTCGTGGCGCATCATCGATCAGCTCTCCGCTTCGCAGCAACGACGACGACGGGATCGTCACGACTCCTGCTGCCGATGGCTGCGATCGTCCTCGGTCTCCGGCTCGTGGGAGCCGTTGTGTTGACGCTGGCGAGGGTCAGACCTCAGACCTGAGTTTGGCTCCGGCAGCCCGACCTGCTGGATCGGCATGGCTGGGCCTCACGGTTCGATGGCCAGAGAGAGGTCCTTCGGTACGCTGCTTGGCCCTTTCGGGCGAGGCGCGGGTGATGGGGGACGGGGGTGCCGGTAGGATTGTCGGATCATGAGCATCATGTCGAAAGTCCTCCGCGCTGGCGAAGGAAAGAAAGTCCGCCGCCTCATCGAGCTCGTCCCGGCGATCAACGAGCTTGAGCCGGCGATGGAGTCACTCTCTGACGCCGAGCTTCAAGCCAAGACCGTGGAGTTCAAAGAGCGTCTCGCCGCCGGGGAAACCCTTGATGACCTCCTGATTGAGGCCTACGCCGTCGTTCGGGAAGCAGCCTGGAGGGTTCTTGGCCAACGGCATTTCGATGTCCAGATGATGGGTGGCATGGCACTCCACTTCGGATGGATCGCCGAAATGAAGACTGGTGAGGGAAAGACACTGGTCTCGACCCTCCCGGTGTATCTCAACGCCCTTGCCGGCAAAGGCGTGCACGTCATCACGGTGAATGACTACCTCGCTACCCGAGACTCGGAATGGATGGGGCGGCTCCACAACTGGCTTGGCCTCTCCGTCGGCCGAGTCGGTCCGGACATTTCAGATTTCGCGGGCAAGCGGGCGGCCTATGACGCCGACATCACCTACGGAACCAACGCCGAGTTCGGCTTCGACTACCTGCGTGACAATATGGCGAACTCTCGTGAGCACATGGTGCAGCGCGGCTACTCCTACGCCATGATCGATGAGGTGGACTCGATCCTGATCGATGAAGCTCGAACACCGTTGATCATCTCCGGTCCAGCTGACGAGGCGGCTCGCCTCTACTATCAGTTCGCCTCAATCGTTCGAACGCTGAAGGCTGAGGTTGATTACGAGATCGACGAAGAGAAGAAGCTCGTGGTCCCGACCGAAGAGGGTGTCTCGAAGATCGAGAAAGCCCTCGGCGTCGAGAACCTCTACGACGCGGTGGCGGTGAACTACGTCCACCAGATGACCCAAGCGCTGAGAGC
>JBAXAR010000040.1:0-16582 GCA_037142475.1 Actinomycetes bacterium | reverse complement strand
CAAACAACGGGTCTGACCAGGCGTCACGGAACGCTTCATCGAGTTCAGCGCATGCCGGTATCATGGGTTCAGGGACGAAACGCCCCCCAAACTCCCCGAATCTGCCGTCAGTACCTGGGTCTCCCATGAGACTCGTCATGTCGTCATCCTCTGTTCCAGTCGAAGGGGCCATCTCGTCCATCGATGGCACCACTGTTGTGGTCGTGCGTCTCTACGTTACGGACCGCGTCGACGAATGCTTTCATGCGGCGGGGATCCTTGATTCCCGGTGCCATTTCGACACCACTGGCTACGTCGACACCAAAAGGGCGCAGTTGCTCGATCGCCCCTGCGACATTGTCGGGGTCGAGTCCTCCAGAGACGATGAGGCGGTCCGAATCGGCGACCCCCTCGGCGAGTCTCCAGTCGAAGACACGTCCGCTTCCGGGGCTTGGTCCATCGATGAGGAGAAGGTCTGCACCGAAATCTTCGAATTTTTTGATGTCTGGGCTTTCGGCGGGGAGTGCCTTGATGACCAACGGCACCCGCTCGGCGATGTATCGGACCTCATCGGGTGTCTCGTGGCCGTGAAGCTGCACGCCACCGAGACCCAACTGATTGGCAATGTCGACGACTCGGGGGGATGCTTCATTGCGAAACACACCGATCGTCAAGGCCTCAGGTGGTAAACGACGCACGATGTCCCCGGCGGTAGCGATCGACACCTGGCGCGACGAGGGGGCAAAGATGACACCTACGGCGTCGACGCCGAGGCCGATGGCGACGAGAGCGTCTGCCTCGGTCGTGATGCCACACACCTTGATGAACGTGGTCATTCGTCGTTCCCCCCTCGTGGTGTGACTTCATGGCCGGCCATGGCGGAGACGGCGGCCGCAGGGTCGCCTGATGTCACCAGAGACTCCCCCACCAAGACGGCGTCGTAACCAGCGCTCGCCAGTCTCTGCGCATCATGGCCGTCGCGAACCCCGGACTCAGCGATAGCGACGCAGTCCGAGGGGATGAGGGCACCCATGCGCTCAGCTCGTTCAGTGTCGACGTTGAAGGTCTTCAGGTCCCTCTGATTCACGCCAATCACGATCGCGTCAAGTTCCAGCGCCCTCTCGAGTTCTTCCTCGTCGTGAACCTCAAAGAGGGCCGTGAGTCCTACGCTGGCAGCCGTGTGAGCAAAGGTCTTCAGTTCGCGGTCGTCGAGGGCAGCGACGATCAAGAGCACAGCGTCGGCCCCCATGATCCGTGCGTCAAGAACATCTCGGACATCAACGGTGAAGTCCTTCCGAAGGATGGGCAGGGGCACGGCCGCCTTCGCCACGGCCAGGTCCTCTGGGGAGCCTCCGAAATGGGCGCCGTCGGTCAGCACGCTGAGAGCCGCAGCCCCTCCACTCTCGTAGCTTCGAGCCACACTCGTGGGGTCGAGGCCGTCAGCCAAAAGGCCTTTTGACGGGCTGCGACGCTTGATCTCGGCGATGACCGAAAGGCCCGGCGATCTGAGTACCCCGACAAAGTCCCTCGGCGCCGGAGCAGAACTCGCCTGACGGGACAATTCCTCGATTTCTCGATGGTCAAGTGAAGCCTGACGACGGTGAGCGGAGAGGATGTCGTCGAGGTAGGTCCGCATTCTCCCAGCGTAGTGGTGCGCTCTAGGAAGACCGCTGACTTGGGAGATCGAACACACGAGCGGTCCCCTCACGGCCGACGATCTCGATGACCGATCCCGCGTGGATTTTACGAGCGATTCGAGCGAGCCCCCGTGTCACCATGTCGGACCCGCTGCCGACCCGAATCACCGTACCCACTACGGCTCCGTCTACTTCGAGGCTTTCTCCGGTGGTCAATCGAACACCACTCTCGATTCCTAGAATTCTGAACGGTGCCGTTCCTCCCCGAGCGTCAACGCGGGCAACGAGTTCTTGACCGGTGTAGCAGCCCTTCGTGAAGGACACGGCGGCGCTGAGGATGTCGACTCCATACTCAAAAGGGTTCGACCCAGCGGCAACATCCGAACTCGTTACGATTCCGTTCAATGCTGTCCACGTGTTGTGTATCAGTACTGCAGGGGTGTCCTGAAACCCTTCGACCGACGGAACTGACTCGAAGAGGCTGTCCTGGAGACGAGCTGACAGGGTTGGCAATGGTATGCCGGCGTCAACCTGATCGTCATCGGCGAGGGAACTCACCATCCATACCGGGACGACAGACACAGAAGCCTTCACTCGAATCATGAAACGCCGAAGTCGGGACTCGATTGCGTCGGCCGACGTAGGGTCTCCGATCAAAAGGAATCTCTCCGCCTCGACCCTGACGACTCGGACGAAGGCCACCACTTTGCCATCGGGCTCCAGGAGAAAACTCCAGCCAGCCCTCCCCACCTCGATCTGATCAATATCCTGCGTCAACTGACCCTGAAGGTACCTGCCCGCCTCCAGACCAACGACCTCGACTGCATTGAGTCGAATCAGGACGCACCGTCCTGATTCGAACTCTTCGAGATCCTCGGATCGACAGGAGGCTGGAATCTCTGCCATCAGTGATGTTCGACGCGCGACGCGGCGACGGCGGCGAGAACGGCCGCTGCCTTGTTCGCGCACTCTGCATCTTCACTCGCCGGGTCGCTGTCGGCGACGACCCCGGCACCGGCCTGTACAGAGGCGCGCCCATCAGGCGTCACGATCATGGTTCGAATGGCGATGGCAGTGTCGATATTGCCTGTGAAGTCCAGATACCCCACCACTCCCCCGTAGACGGAGCGGCGGGTGGGTTCAAGCTCGTCAATGATCTGCATTGCCCGCACCTTCGGGGCGCCTGAGAGCGTGCCGGCGGGCAGGGTGGCTCGCAGCACGTCAATGGGCCCCTTGCCTTCTGCCAGATCACCCGCCACCTGAGAGGTGATGTGCATGACGTGGCTGTAGCGCTCCAAGGTCATCAGTTCCTCGACTCGCTCGGAACCAAACTGAACCACTCGACCCACGTCGTTACGAGCCAAGTCGACGAGCATGACGTGCTCTGCCAGTTCCTTTGGGTCCTCAAGAAGTTCTGCGGCGAGCCGGTCATCTTCGATCTCAGAGTGCCCACGTGGTCGGGAACCAGCGATCGGCCGAGAGGTCACGACACCGTCGCGAAGGCGAACCATCGGCTCCGGCGAGGAACCTGCAACATGGACCCCTTCAGTGCGGAGGAAGTACAGATAGGGGCTGGGGTTCAAAAGTCGGAGCGCTCTGTAGACGGCGAACGGATCCACTTCGCCCTCGATGTCGAATCGCTTCGACAGGACCACCTGAAAAATGTCTCCGGCGGTGACGTAGTCCTTGGCGACCTCGACCGCTCGCATGAACGTTTCGGATGACATCGTCGGCGTGGCCTTGGCAAGTGGTCGATGAGGACCTGTGACTGGAGCTGGCCAGGTGGTCTCTTCAATGGGGCGGTCGCAGTCGGCGCCGAGGGTATCGAGGCGCACGACGGCGTCTGCGTAGAGCCGCGTGAGGTAGTCATCGTCGCATCCATCGGGGATCGCCACGTTGGCAATCAGGGTGATTCGTTGACGCCAGTGGTCGAAAGCGACAATCTCCCCAATCACTGACATACAGGCGTCTGGCAACTCAAGGTCGTCCTTGGGAGGGTCGAGAAGCATCTCGATCTCGCGTACGACGTCGTAGCCCAAGTAGCCGACGACCCCACTGTGAAGTGGCGGGAGTCCGTCGATGGGTGGCGTCGAGGTGGAGGAGATCAGCTGGTCGAGCAGATCCAAGATCCCGTCGGCCTTCGGGATAGTGAGATCACCGTGCGAGCGGGAAGTGATCGTGCCCGCTTGGGAAACGATCGTGGCTAATGGAGAACGGCCGACGAAAGAGTATCGACCCCATCGCTCACCCCCCTCGACGGACTCGAGCAGGAATCCGTCCTCCTCTCCCACCGCAGCCAGGAAGACACGCACTGGCGTGAGTGTGTCGGCGACCATTTCACGCGCAACCGGAATGAGTTTGTGGCTCTGCGCCAAGGAGACGAAATCCTCAAGGGAGGGGAAGACGTCGATCATGCGGGGCTGTCTCCGAGACCTGACGCAGCTGTGCGATAGAAGCACGAGCGCTCACCGGTGTGACAAGCACCTCGGCCATGTTGGTCGACGACGACGAGAAGGGCATCGCCGTCGCAGTCAATCCTTACCTCGCGAACAAATTGGCGATCACCAGATGTTTCGCCCTTGAGCCAGTACTCCTGCCGGCTCCGAGACCAGAACCATGTTCGTCCGCTTTCGAGGGTCCGGCGGAGCGCTTCGGCGTCCATGTACGCAACCATGAGAACGGCTCCGTCAACGACATCTTGCACGATGGCAACGACCAAGCCATCGGCTCCAAAGCGCACTTCATCGAGAATTGACTGGTCAGCGTGCATTGGCGTGCTCACAGGTACAGCCCCGTTCCACCGTCGTTGCGAGGCGACGAAGCAGCGTGAATGTCTCTCTCTCGCAGAATCGAATACTCCTCACCCTGCAACTCCACCTCAAAGCGATCCTCGGGATTGAACAGGACCTGGTCGCCCACCTTGATTGCCCGGACATGGGGACCGACTGCCACAGCTTCGGCCCATGTGAGGCGTCTCGCCACCTGGGCGGTCGCGGGGATGAGAATCCCCGACCGGGAGCGTCGCTCGCCCTCCTGATCAACCACCTGCACCAACACCCGATCAAAGAGAACGGTAATTGGTTGGCGGTCCTCGCCGGTCGTGATTTCGCCTCTGGCCACGATGTGACCGTACCGCACTGGCGGGCTAGGCGATCTCCGCAGGAGCCGGTCGCACCGTGAGACCGTGTGAAGCCATATAACGCTTCGCCTCACCGATTGAGTGCTCCCCAAGGTGGAAGATCGATGCGGCCAGGACTGCGTCGGCGTGCCCCATCGTGACGCCGTCGACCAGATGTTGGAGCCCGCCGACGCCACCCGAGGCGATCAGAGGGATTCCGACTGCGTCGCTGATAGCCCGATTGAGATCGTGATCGAAACCCTCCCTGGTCCCATCGCGATCCATTGAGGTGACAAGCAGTTCACCTGCACCGAGCGCAGCGGCTTGCTCCGCCCATTCGAGTGCATCGCGTCCAGCGGGCTGGCGTCCCCCATGGGTGACGACGTCGAACCCGGAAGGTCCTCGGCGGGCGTCAATTGCCACCACGACACACTGGGCTCCGAACTCGTCGGCTATCGCGCTTATTAGTGGAGGATTGGCCACTGCTGCGCTATTGATTCCAACCTTTTCGGCGCCTGCTCGGAGCAGAGCACGAGCATCCTCGACGGTTCTCACTCCGCCCCCAACGGTCAGGGGGATAAACACCTGTTCGGCGGTGCGCTCGACGACGTCGAGCATGGTGGATCTCTCGTCGGAGGACGCAGTGATATCAAGAAACGTAATCTCATCTGCACCCTGTCTCGCATAGCGTGCTGCGAGTTCAACGGGGTCTCCTGCATCGAAGAGATCGACGAACTTCACACCCTTGACGACTCGACCCCCGGTGACGTCGAGACAGGGAATGAGGCGGGTCACCTGCATGCGGCGACCGCTTTTTCGATGGTGACAAGTCCTTCGACAAGCGCCTTGCCGACGACGATGCCCGCTGCGCTGCGCCCCGAAGAAGGCGCCGACATCCGAGCGATCTCTTCGATATGGGTGGCGTGGCCAACTCCACCTGACGCCACCACGGGTACCTCCGTCATTTCAAGAACTTCACAAAGGCCCTCGATGTCCGGGCCGCTGAGCGTTCCGTCACGATCGATTGCCGTGACGATGAGCGCTGACGCTCCAGCGTCGGTGGTCCGACGGACAGCATCTGACAGCTCGACACCGGCTCCCTCGAGCCAACCTCGTACCGCCACTTCGCGAACCCCCTCAGCACCGAGTCGGTAATCGAGGCCGACCGCGACTTGCCCTGGCCACCGGCGAGCCGCATGCTCCAGAAATACCGGATCCTCCATGGCGGCCGTACCGAGGATCACCCTCTGGACCCCGGCACCAAGGAGCTGATCGACATCGGTGATTGATCGGATCCCCCCGCCGGTTTCAACTGGCACTGGACTCATGGCGGCAATGCGCAGGATGATTTCTCGGTTCGCTGCTCCTCCGTCGCGTGCTGCATCGAGATCCACCAGGTGAATCCAGTCGGTCCCGCCTGTCACGAAGGTGGCGGCAAGTTCGTCGGGATCCCCGTAGGACGTTTCCTGCGCATAATCGCCCTTCAGTAGGCGAACCGCTGACCCTCCACGAAGGTCGATCGCTGCCATGAGATTCATCGGACACCTGCGGCGAAATTCGCAAATCGTCCGAGGAGTGCGAGGCCGTCGTCCCCTGACTTCTCGGGGTGAAATTGGGTCCCGAAGATCGAATCATGCTCAACGGCGGCGGCCACCCTTCCTCCGTACTCACACACCGCCACTGTTTCGGGTCCTACCGGAGGGGCGAACGAGTGAACGAAGTACATCCAAGGTGCGTTCCTCGAGTCGTCGAAGAGTGCGGTTGGTCGCGTCACCTCCACCATGTTCCACTGGATCTGAGGATGTTTCACCGACGCAGAGAGGCGCGTGACTGCTCCTTCGAAGACGCCGAGACCAAGTGCCCCCGGAGACTCTTCCGACGATGAATAGAGCAACTGGAATCCAACGCAGATCCCGAGGAACGGGACACCTGCGCCGATGGCTTCGAGGATTGGCTCACGCCACCCTCCAGCATCGAGGGCATTTGCGCAGCGTCCAAACGACCCCACGCCCGGCAAGACGACTGCGTCCGAACCCGTCAGGTCTGACGCCGACGCCACGAGGGAAGCCTCGGCGCCCACCTGTTCGAATGCCTTCTCTGCAGAGCGAAGATTTCCGATCCCGTAGTCAATGACGGAGATCACCGTGTACCCATCTCTACAGGCTGCCCTTGGTCGAGGGGATCCCCACGCCGTTGACCACCAAAGCGTCTCGCAGGCACCGGGCCACGCACTTGAAGGTGGCTTCAACGATGTGATGTGTGTTGCGGCCACTCCGCAGACGTACGTGAAGGGTGATCCCCGCTGCGGTCACGAATGCCCGAAAGAACTCTTCGGTCAGCTGAGGGTCGAACCCAGGATTTCCGAGACCTGGAGTGTCGGGCGCAAAGGGGACCTCGAATACGAGGAAAGGCCGACCAGAAATATCGAGGGCTACCTCGACCGCGGCCTCGTCAAGCGGAATCAGGCGGGAGGAAAAGCGTGCAATCCCTGCCTTCTCCCCGAGGGCTTCGCGAACGACTTCGCCCAAGACGATCCCGACGTCTTCGACTGTGTGATGAGTGTCGACCTCGAGATCGCCGTCGGCCTTGATCGTCAGATCAATGTTGCCGTGCCGGCCGATTTGCTCGAGCATGTGATCGAAAAATGGGATGCCCGTCGAGACCTCGACGATGCCCGACCCATCGAGGTCGACCGCAACCTCGATGGAAGTCTCTTTCGTCTGACGGACCTTCCGTGCGCTTCGTGATGATGTGGTGCCGCTCACAGAATCTCCTTGAGTGCATTGATGAATCGGTCATTCTCCGCAGATGTTCCCACCGTTACTCGCAGGCAGCCTTCGAGAGACGACCACGCTGAGCAGTCTCGTATGAGGATCGACCGCTCAACCAGAGCCTTCCAGACCGCTGATCCCTCCACTGTCAGAGGTCGGAAGAGGATGAAGTTTGCGTCCGTTGGCCACACGGTGACCGGCATCTCCCCGAGAGCGTCGAGAACCCTGTCACGTTCGGCGATGACCTCAGCAACTCCCGTGAGCATCGCGTCCTCGAATCCCAGCGCCAGTTCACCCGCTCGCTGAGTTAGGGCGGAGAGATTGTAGGGAAGCGAGGCCGCATAGAGCCCGTCGATGATCGACGGTTCTGCGACGCAGTACCCCAACCGAATACCAGCAAGCCCCCACGTTTTCGAGAAGGTTCGAACAATGACGAGTCGATCGCTGCCGAACCCGTCACGTTGATCGAGGGCGCTGTGAACGGCGAACTGGCCGTACGCCTCGTCAACGACCACGAGTCCTGTTCCAGCCTCGAGGGCGGCGGCCACGACATCCGGCGTCACAGAGAGGCCCGTCGGATTGTTTGGGGAGCAAAGAAAGGTGATCGCGGGATCGCTGGCGCGAACAGCAGCACCCACTTGATTGGCCGTGAGGTCAAAGTCAGCACTCCGCGAAACCGCAATGACATCAGTTGCGCAGATCCGTGCGATATGCGAATGCAGCGCATAGGTCGGCTCGAACACCAGGGCGCTCCGCCCGGCCCCTCCGAACGCAAGGAGCAACGACTGGAGCACCTCATTCGATCCATTTCCACAAAAGATTTCGGCGGGTGAGGCCCCATGTGTCGCAGCAATGGCTTTCCGCAGTGAGTCTGCCGTCCGATCGGGATAGCGGTTGAGGTGTGAACTGGACACCGCAGAAGCGAGAGCCTCGATGAACTCTCTGGGAGGCTCAAAAGGCGACTCGTTCGTGTTGAGGCGAACCTCGGCATCAACCTGAGCTGAGTGGTAACCAGTCAGCGCTTGGAGATCGTCTCTGATTCTTGGCCCGGTCATCGACGCATCCGGATCGACTCTGCGTGGGCGTCGAGTCCTTCGGCCTCAGCCAAACGAATCACGGTGGGGGCCAGAAGCTCAAAACCCTCGCGGTCAACCTCGACGACATGGATGTGCCTGCGGAAGTCGTCTGCCCGGAGGGCGCTGGAGAATCGAGCGCTGCGGTTCGTTGGCAGGATGTGATTTGGGCCAGCGGCGTAGTCGCCGAGCGTGGCGGGCGCATCGATCCCACAGAACACTGCTCCTGCAGCCCTGATGTTGCCTAAGACCGCTCCGTAGTCCTTCATGAGAAGTTCCAAATGCTCAGGGGCAACCGCGTTCGAGACTGCGGCCGCGGATGCGGCATCGTCGACGAGGCAGAGCACACCGCTGGTCGCCATCGTCGCTTCAAGATCCGCTCGTCGAGGAGCATTCGCTACGAGGCGTGTGAGCTGCTCATCGACAAGGGCTCCGATCTCGGGAATCCAAGTCACGAGCCACGCCATGCCATCCGGTCCGTGTTCGGCTTGGACCATCAGGTCGATCGCGGCGAGTTCGGGTGGTGTCGATTCGTCAGCGATGACCACAATTTCTGAGGGTCCAGCGAACGACGACGCCACGCCGACAGTCCCTGAGAGTTGTCGCTTCGCCTCTGCAACGTAGGAATTACCCGGTCCCACGATGACGTCAACCCGTCGAATGGTCTCGGTCCCAAGTGCCATGGCCGCTATTGCCTGAGCGCCTCCAACTGCGTACACCTCGCTGATACCTGCAATTGCAGCGGCGGCCAATGTTGCATCGTCGATACGCCCATCAGAGGCCGGCGGAACGCACAGAATCACCTCGGCCACGCCGGCAACCACCGCCGGTCCGGCGCACATCAACACTGACGATGGATAGCGCGCGCGTCCCCCCGGTGCATAGCAACCGGCCCTCTCCACGGGAACGTCGAGGTGTGAGACAGTCATGCCCACGGCGGAGAAATCACCAATCGGCTCACTCTCGTGAGCGTGATAGGCGCAGATCCGGGTCCATGCCATCTCGAGTGCGGTCCTCAGATCGGCTGGAATTCGGCTGAGCGCCGCAGTGAGCTCCGCTTCGTCGACCCTCACGCGCTCCAGATCAACCCCGTCGAAGCGCTTGGTGAGGGTGAGGAGTGCTTGGTCTCCTCCCGCTCGGACTTCTTCGATAATTCCGCTGACGGCTTCCGCTACGTCGCCGCCCGGCGTGCCGAGTGCCGGAAGGGCTTGACCCGCCGCTGTCCCAAGGCCTCGAAGATCCAGCGTGGTGAGCATGGTGCAATCGTACTGCCCCTCACGCAACCTTCTGGCTTCCTGAAGTGGCACTCGCCGGTCTGCCGGGGCAAGATCGAAACGTGGACAACGCCTTAGAACTGTCGTCGCTGCTGGCAAGCCTGGAAGAAATAGCGCAGCGGATCTCAACTCTGGTTGAGGCCAGTGTCTCGACCGAGGGTGTTGACTCTGAACTTGTGGCCCTCGAGCGATCGCTCACTGGATCGCTCCGACGTCTCCGAAGGGCGACTCGAACGGCCGAGCAGCGGGGCTAGGACACTCAGGGCAAAACGAGGCGACCCACACCCGGACCGAGTCGCAGCGACTTCGTCTCGCTTGGTGCGACGACGATCGCACGCTCGTCGCTGGTGTCATCGAGGAGGTCCTCCGCTGCCAAGAGGCCCAAGGGTGCTCTGTCTTCCTGCCGGCGATAAGCGATCCGCTTCGCCGCTCCCTCATCAAGAGAGATGATGTCGACTCCGGCGAGGAGCCAATCCAGCCTGGGAGCGCCCTGAGTGTTGCTCCTGGCATCAAGGAGTGACATTGCGGAGACCACAGGAATGACACCCCGGCGAAGAGCGGCGGCGTGAATTCCGAACATGGTCCGGTCGGCTCGTGCGGCCGCGCGAAGGGCTCCTGGGCTGTACGCCAATCTGATCATCGTCGCCGACTGCGCGACACTCGCACGCCCATGCCGGAGAGGACACGTCTCAAGACGGCCTCGCTCGCCTGCCTCTCGTCGGCATCCAGGGGGCCATTGGCTTCCTCGTACGCTGCGAGACCTGCCTCCCCATCTCGAAATTTGAGATCCTGCTCAGCAGCACGGGCAAGCCAAGCCGAGAACGAAACGCCCTCTCTCGTCGCAGCATCGTCGATCCGGATCACCAGTTCGTCGGGGAGCGAGATCGAACGTTTGGCCACCATCGTTTTACCGTACCGCTTTGTTCGTTGATCTCCTCAGACCCCCCGCCGCGGACACAGGTCAGCCAGGATGCAGTTGTCACACTGGGGTCGCTGTGAGCGACAAGTGGCCCGACCATGCAAGATGAGCCGGAGGCTGAACCCGCCCCTGCGGGCTGCTGGCACGATTGCGTTGAGTTCATGTTCAACGCGAACGGGATCGGTCTCCTCGGTGAGCCCGAGACGACGGCTCAGCCGGCCGACGTGCGTGTCAACCGGAAGCCCGGGCAGATTGAATGCCACTGAGCGGATCACGTTGGCGGTCTTCCGGCCAACTCCGGGGAGCGTGATGAGGTCCTTCACCTCGCGGGGCACTTCGGAGTCAAACTTGGTGACGAGGACATGGCCCATACCTAAAAGATTGCCGGCCTTCGCTCGATAGAAGCCCGTGGAGTGCACGAGAGTCTCAACGACCTCTCGGTCGGCTCCGGCGAGGGCCGTTGGGGTTGGAAAAGCGGCGAAGAGGGCCGGTGTGACCTTGTTGACCCTGACGTCAGTGCATTGAGCTGAGAGGATCGTCGCAGCAAGGAGCTCATAGGGATTGCGGTGGTCCAATTCGCACAAATCGACTGCGTCCCCGGGAAACTGGGCTGACAGGCGTTCCTCGACGACACGTGCCCGGCCCCTCGCGCTTCTCGGAAGTCCCACATCGGGAGGATATCGGCGATGGCTGAGTAGCCTGAAACTGTGTTCTCCACGATCCGCCATGCCCAGACTCTGAGCAGCGTCGAACGGCGTCAGATCGAAGATCTAGCCCATGGCACTTCGATGCGGCTTGGTCGTGAGGCGATCTCCGAGCAAGCCGAGAGGGCGTTGAGGAGCGACTCGATCGCAGAGGTCGACCACCTCTTGGAGTTCGATCACGAGATTCTCGTTGGCTATTGCCAACTAACGATCAACGACGGGCGCCACGAAATCGAGATGCTGGGAGAGAGTATCTCCGACGCCTTGCTCGCCGCAGCCCGTGAGTGTGCGCCGTCGAGTGACCCAACGCTCCATCTTTGGCTGAGGGGTCCGAACTCGGTGAGCAATGTTCCGCCCGGGGGCCATCTCAGTCGAACGGTCATCCGACTGGGGGTTGATCTCCCCGCTCCGCTCCCACGGACAACTCCGGCGGGGGTGGTGATTCGGCCGTTCAATCCAGAGACCGATGTCGAGCAATGGCTCGCCGCCAACGCTGCTGCGTTTGTCGACCTTCCCGACCAGGGAGGTTGGAGCCGCGTCGACCTCGAGGCACGGATGCAAGCGCAGTGGTTCGATCAGCTGGGGTTCTTGGTTGCAGAGTCCGACCGAGAGATTGTGGGCTTCTGCTGGACAAAGGTTCACGACGACCCGTGGGGCCAGGTCGGAGAGATCTATGTGATCGGAGCGATTCCGGCCTCACGGGGACTCGGACTCGGTCGACTCATGACGTCAGCCGGCCTCAAGTACATCGAAGAACGCGGAATCGACCACGCCATTCTCTACGTCGAATCAACGAATGAGGCAGCCTTACGGCTCTACGCCCAGCTCGGCTTTGTCGAGGAATGGCGGGACGTAAGGGTGGCGCTTGCCCCTTGAGGATGGCCTCAGGTCCCCACAAGGCCACCAACTCCGTACGTCACCGACGCCGCTAGAGCGGCGACGGCAGTCTGGCGAAGCCCGGAACGGATCTTCGACCGACCAGTGAAACGCCCCAAGGTGGCGCCGACGGCAAAGGCGGCGACCACGCCGATGACCACTGAGCCGATGACAGCCACTGGTCCGCCGGTCCACAGCCACGGCAGAAGTGGGAGCAGTGCTCCGAGGGCGAAGGTCACGAAGGACACCCACGAAGCGCGCCATGCTGATCCAATCGCAGTCGGATCGATACCGAGTTCCTCTCGGGCATGCGTTTCGAGGGCGAGTTCAGGACTGCGCATCATCGACCGAGCGAGATCCTCCGCGAGATCCGGAGCGACTCCCTTCGACCGATAGATAGCGGCAAGTTCCGATAGTTCGTGCTCAGGTGACTCTTCGAGTGCCTTCCGCTCGACTGCCAACTCTCGCTCGAACAACTCACGCTGGGCCTGCATGGAGAGATACTCACCCGACGCCATCGAGAATGCTCCTGCGACGAGGCCGGCTATCCCTGCGAGCCGGACCACCGACGGGTCCGGATGCGCTCCGGCAAAGCCAAGGATGAGTGAAACGTTCGTCACGAGCCCGTCGCTGATGCCAAACATGGCGGCTCGTGACCCGCCACCTGCGATGTCTCGGTGCTCTTCTGCGTGCGATCCACGATCGGCCATGAAATCAGCCTACTGAGACCAAGGCAGTGGCGTTGCCTGCAAGGATGGGACGATGAATTCGCTCCGCTGGTTCAATCCACAACTCCCCCAGATGCTCCAGGGAGCCATTCTCTTCAGTTATCTCAACGGAGCGGTTGCCCTGATCAATCTGTTGTCTGGAGCCTCCCAGATGACACTCCTGCTTCTTGTGGCTGCGGGAGGCGCCGTCGGGATCGCAAACGAGAAGAAGGCCGGCTACTGGGTGGCCCTTGTGTGTGCCGCTGTCTTCTTCTGCTTGAACCTGGCGCTTCTTTTCCTGTCGTCATTCATATTCTCTTCCCTACTGAGCCTTCTGTTCAGCGGTTTCATGATGGCGCTACTCCTACACCCGATCAGCCGAAGCTATGAGCGCCTGTACTTTCGCTGACCGGGATCTGTCCGGGGCTCGCTACGCTCCTGCGTGAGCAACTAGGAAGGGAATGGGATGACCGTCACCGTCAGCAATCTTGATCAATTTGAAGGTCTCGTCGGCCAACACCTTGGTTACAGCCATGCCATGGTGATCGATCAGGCGACTATCAATCTGTTCGCTGACGCCACGGGCGACCACCAGTGGATTCACGTAGACCCCGAGAGAGCAGCCAGCGGGCCATTCGGTGCACCGATTGCCCACGGCTATCTCACGCTTGCGCTGATTCCAAACCTGATCGGGCAGGTCTTTGTGGTCGAGAATCTCTCGTTCGGCGTGAACTACGGCTGCAATAAGGTCCGATTCGTGTCTCCGGTGACCGTTGGCTCTGCGCTTCGGCTCGGTATCGCAGTCGCCTCGGTGGAGAACATTGAAGGTGGCGTTCAGGTGGTACTCGACGCCACTCTTGAGATCGAAGGCGCAGCGAAGCCATCGTGCGTCGCCCAAGTCGTCTACCGCTACTTCCGCTAGACCCTGATGGCCCGATCCAAAGAGCCGGTCCTCCCAGAGGCTGCCGAAAAGACTGAGGCCGTTCGGACAATGTTCGACGCCATCGCCCCTCGATACGAGATGGTCAATCGCGTGATGACGTTCGGCCTCGACGGACGGTGGCGGAAGCGTTCGGTCGCAGCGTTGGGGCTCCCTGTGGGCAGCGTCGTGCTCGACGTGGCTTGCGGTACGGGTGATCTCAGCAGGACGGCGGCACACAAGGGGCTTCGCCCCATCGGAGCCGACCTCTCGTTCGGCATGCTCGGTTCCTCACACGGCACTGGGCCCCTCGTCCAAGCAGACGCGTCACAGATGCCATTTGGGTCAGCAACCGTCGATGGACTTCTCTGCGGCTACGCCCTTCGCAATTTCACTGACCTCGAGGCATCCCTGAGGGAAATGGCGCGCGTCCTGAAGCCGGGTGGTCGCCTCAGTATTCTCGAAGTGGCGGAGCCCACCAACGCTCTTCTTCGGATGGGGCATCGGTTCTGGTTCACCAAGGCTGTGCCCGTTATTGGCGGGCTGCTCAGTGACAGGTCTGCCTATCGGTATCTTCCAGCCTCGACCGTCTATCTCCCATCTGCCGAGGAGTTGAGGAGAATTTTGGTGGCGGTTGGTTTCTCCGGAGTAAACCACCAGTTGCTTTCTGGGGGCGTTAGCCAGCTGTTCTCTGCCACTCGGAGTGCTGCGAACTGATGTTCCTCGTCGCCCAGCGTCGCGCGTTCGACGAACCTCTGGATCGGCGCTGGTGGTGGCTCGCTGCGCGCTCTGGGGTCGTGCACGCAACACCCGGGCGGGTCATGTTGGGTGTTGGGCATATTGAGACATTGCCCCTTGGCGGCGACGCAGGCGATTCACGTGCCCTGCTTGATTCAATCTCCATACACGGGGATCCTGGTCCCGCCGAAAGCGATCCGCGTTGCCATGGCCTCCTCCCCTTCCAGCCTGGGCGACCGGGTGTGGGCATGGTCCCTCAAGTGCAATGGTTCGCAACCGAGGGACGATCATGGGTCACGGTCCTCGGTTCGACAGCTGAGAATTGTGCCGACACGATGGACGCACTCTTCGCCTTCATCGAGGCTGTTCAGCCTCCTGATGATGAGCCACCGCGTTTGGTCACCTTGGTCGAGCACCCAACGCCCAGGATCTTCGAGAACTGGGTGGGCGCCGCAGTGGCTGCCATCGGTCGCGGGGATCTTGGCAAAGTGGTCCTGTCGAGAACCGTCGACGGGGTGTGTGAGCAGCCCAATGACCCTGCTGCGGTACTCGAACGAATGCAGGAACGGGAGCCCTCCTGCGCACTCTTTTCCCACCCGTCGGCCGATGGTCGCTTCGTGGGGGCATCCCCCGAGCTCCTGATGGAGCGACGCGGGTCTGCGATTCGGAGCCACCCGCTCGCGGGGACGACGCCGCTGGGACTCGGTCACGAGGGTGGGCGGCTGCTTGAGCGTTCCCCGAAGGATCTCGAGGAGCATCGACTTGTTGTGCACGACATCGCTGCACGCCTGAGCCCCCTGTGCGACGTTCTCACCGTTCCAGAAGCTCCGACCCTTGTCGAACTTCGATCGGTTGCGCATCTCGGAACCGAGATGAGAGGAACACTTTCGGACGCCAGCGCAGACTCGGCACATTGTTTTGCCCTTCTTCAGGCGATCCATCCGACGCCGGCGGTGGCAGGGGTGCCGTTGGCGGTGGCCTTGGAGATGATTAGGTCGATCGAGGATTCGGATCGAGGGTATTTCGCAGGAGCGGTGGGCTGGTTCTCAGCCTCCGGCGATGGTGACTGGGTCCTTGGTATTCGCGGGGCGATCCTTGATGGCACACGCTTTTCTGTCCGGGCTGGAGCGGGAATCGTGGGCGACTCCGACCCCCTCGATGAAGCCGAGGAAACTCGAATCAAACTCTCGTCGATTCTCGAAGCAGTCATTCCCGGTTGTTCGTCGGCCCTAGAGGCCAGACGGATCCCGTCAGACTGAGGGGCTCCACGCTCTGCCGCGTAGACGGTCGAAGCCCCACCGAGTGACGAGAATGAGGGCCTCGGTGATGATTGACGAAGACATCTTGGACTCCCCCATTTCTCGGTCGATGAAGGTAATGGGTATTTCGACAATCGACGCACCTGACCGACGAGCCCGATAGGTCATCTCGATCTGAAATCCATAGCCATCAGCGGCGACCGTTGGATAGTCCATCCTGGTCAGGATGTCGCTGCGGTAGACCCTGTAGCCGGCAGTTGCATCGGCGACGCCGAGACGGAGCATCAGCGAGGCGTACTTGTTGCCACTCCACGAAAGCAGGTGTCGGTGCCAGGACCAGTCTGGAATGGTGCCCCCGCGCACGTACCGAGACCCGATCACAACATCAGCACCCTCCCCGGCCTTTTCCAAGAGTTTCGGGAGGGCATTGGGGTCATGCGAGAAATCAGCATCGATCTCCACAAAGGTGTCGAATCCCCGTTTGATACCCCAGGCGAAACCTGCGCGGTAGGCACTTCCCAGTCCGCTTTTGGCTTCACGACGGAGAAGTGAGATCTGCCCGAGCTGCTGAGCAGCCTGTTCAACGAGTTCGTCTGTTCGATCAGGGC
>JBAXAR010000039.1:0-16663 GCA_037142475.1 Actinomycetes bacterium | reverse complement strand
CCAGTAGGCGTTGGTCAGTGGACACGCTCGTGGGCCAATGCGCTCAGTGGGCAAGTACGCACAATCTCGACAGAAGTTCGTCATCTTTTTGATGTAATTCCCCCCTGCGACGTAGGGCTTCGTACTCGTCAGACCGCCATCGGCGAAGGTTCCCATCCCCAACACGTTTGCCTCCATCACCCATTCAGCGCCATCGACGAAATTTTCGGCCATCCAGTCGTTGAGCGCGAGCGGGTCAATACCCGCCAAGGTGGCGGCGTTGGCAAGAACCATGAGCCGTTCAATGTGGTGCGTCCACCCGTAATCACGAAGATGGCCAAGCGTGTGATTGAGACACGACATGTCGTGTGGGCCAAAGTTTCGCCACGTGGTGGGGAGTGGGTTTGTCGCCTCGAGGCGATTGACACCGCGGTACTCATCAGTGCGGAGTTGGTGCCAACCCCAGACCCACTCTCGCCAACCAATGACCTGACGAACGAAACCTTCCACGCTCGCGAGTGGGGCCAATCCAGACTCGAACGCGGTAATCGCCGCTGTCAGTACTTCGCTGGGGTGGAGCAAGCCCAGATTAAGTGCCACACTCAACCTTGTGTGAGCAAGATGCCAATTCTGGCCACTCGCAGCGTCTTCGTAGGGGCCAAAGTAGGGAATGATGCGGGTCATCGCGTCAGTGAGTTGGTCCAGAGCGTCGGTGCGGTTTCGGGGCCACAACTCGAGAGCGTCGCCCCCTGGATGCGTCTGTCCTAGCTGCTGAACGATCTCTTCTTCCGCCGAATCGAGAGGACGCGACCACGGAACTGGCCACGCACCTCCATTTTTCGGGAGAGGAAGTCGGTTCTCTTCGTCGTAGTTCCAACGTCCACCGACTGGACCACCATCGACCATCAGCACGTCGAGGCGCTGACGTTGAAGTCGGTAGAACTGTTCCATGGTGGGCACTCGCGGCCCAGAGACGATGCGTCGAAAGTCTTCGAGATCGGTGAGGTAGAAGGGATCCTCGAGCATCTCGACGTTGAGCCGTTGAAATAGCGCCGTAGCCCGCCGGCCTCGAGGCTGGTTCATCGAGATGGCCGATGGCCGAAAGGCAGCTCGGTGTGCCTCGAGGCCTTCTTCGAAGTTCCGGGCGCTGCGATAATCAACGTCGTAGCCCATCGAACGCACCTTTTCGGCGAAGGCTCGCATGGCCGCCAAGTAGAGGGCGGTTCGTGTCCGGTGTCGTCTGGCGTTCAGGAGCGCCTCGGTTTCAATCATGACAACGACCGTGTTGGTCGGCAGCGTCGCCCAGGGGGCAACCTCAGTCGAAAGCTGATCTCCGAGAACAAAGAACGAGCGGGTCATCACACGTTGTTGGCAGGCACGACCGGAGAGTAGCCGTGACCCGGATCGAATCAAAATTCCGAGAGCTCACTGCGCTTCTGGTGTCGCGATGGGTTCGAACAGAGCACTGCTCTCTCCACACGTCAGAGTCGGTCAGGCCGAAGTCCGAACCCGCGCACGGGCAACGACCAGGAGGAGACTCACCGCAGTGAGCAAGTGGCCCAAGCCGTAACAGGCGAAGAGCACCGAGTACCACGTCGACTCGAAGCCGGCCGTGGGGTTGATGGCGTTCATCAGGTAGCCGAAAGCCCAGACGACGGTACTGACCACACCGATCAGGATGGCGGGCATCCCGAACCGCATTGCGAGATGGACGACGTGGATGGCGATGGCGACGGCGACCGAGGCCGATCCAACCGTTGCCAGGACCCATCCCATCCGACTCCCGGCTGGCTCGGTCATGAGTTGGATGAATCCGATTCCCCACAGGAGAAAGCCGAGGGCCGCGGCATTCAGGGTGGCGAAGGAGGCATGGACCCGGTTGTCGCAGGGGCATCCGGGAGGACAGATCGACGAACCCAGCTTCATCACACCTTCTTTGTGAAGAAGCACCAAGGCCACACAGACGAATCCGCGCAGGAGTCCTATCCCGTAGGCCCCGTAGCCGAACTTCAGACCACTCACCTTGGAGAGGTTCGATGGGCTCACGGCGTAGGGCAGCGTCGAGATGGCCGCAATCAGCGAGCCCAGGATGCCGGCGATGACTGCTGTCAGCCCGATGCGTCGCGCCAGGTGGCTGATCGTCGTCATGATCCCGATGGCGAGCAGAATCGGACCGACGACGCCGAGGATCCACCCCAGATGCGAGTAGCGATCTTGGGTGAGGACGATCCAACCGGCTCCCCAGAGGAGGAACCCGAGGGCAGCGGCAAGAAGCGAGAACGTCGAGACCGTGGTGGAGGGGGACTCATCAGCTATGGATCCCACAGACCCAATTCCGTGAGTGTGGTTGGCCGTGGCTCCGGTGGAAGCGGCATTGATCGACATTGGACTCCTTCATTGGACGAAAAGCGTCGCCGAGATCGGGGACGGTGACCGGATCTTTTACACTTATAAAGTGTAGCAGAGATCGAGAGATGAGATCCGCCTCTGGCACCGGCGATTCGGGTCGCAGTGCGGTTGATCAGCCGTCCGAGGAGTCGTTGTGATCGGCGGCAGCCCGGATGAGCGCCTTGAACGCCGCCGCGTCGATCGTGTCGCCTTCGTAGAAGTCGATGGCGCGTCGAACCCTGCCCCCGAGACTGGCGTTGAACAGGCCCGTCGGATCCTTGAGGAAGGCACCCTTGGCGAACGTGACTTTGACCGCCTTCTTATAGGCCTCTCCCGTACAGATCAGCCCATCGTGCGACCAGACAGGGACACGCCACTTCCATTCTTCGATGATTTCCGGATCGGCTTCAATGACAAGGGCTCGAATTTCCGAAAGAACCGTTCCGCGCCAGTCGGCGAGCTCCTCGATGCGGGCATCGATCCGTTGCGATGGGGTTGCGTTCTCAGGAAGTTCAGCTCTGGTCACGGTACGAACTTACGGGATTTCAATGGTTACTTCCGGCAGAGTCAAAGGGAACACGGGGTCGTGGCCCCGAACGCTGGTTCAGCGGACCGATCCGATCCTGAGAGACCACAGGGTGATCAGGTTCCGGGAAAGGTGCTCGGGTAGAGTAGCGAATCATGCCTCAGATCCTCCCCCGACGGCGCCAGCCGCTTCCACCGGGACCCTTCGATGGTCCGATCGATGAGGAGCCCCTGGTTCTCCCTCCGCCTTCGAACCCAGACTTCTATGACCCTGGTTGGGATGACTGGCGTCAGCCTCGTCGCTGGCCCATCGTTGCGCTGGCGATCGTGTTGATCCTTGGGGCCGTTCTTGTGGGCGCTTACAAAGTGACCTCGAAGACGTCAACCACCAAGGCAAAATCGATTCCCACGGTTCCGTCACCGACAACCTTCCAGATCCCGACAGCTCCCTCTGAGCCGAAGGAAGTTGTCTTGACCGGAAAGTCTGATGCGACGCCGCCTTCGTTTCCCATCAGTGGCGGCATGGTGGTCTTCTCAGCCACGACCACCTCGCCATGGCAATTCGGTGTGACCTTGCTTGACGCCAACGGCAACTTTGTCGACGTCCTCTACAACGTGCTCGGGAGCGTCAACGGATCAGTGGTGCGGAGCCTTGAACCGGGTACCTATCAAATCAAGGTCACGGCAAAGGATGCCTGGACGGTGACTGTGAGGCAGCCGGCACCAAACACAGAACCACTTTCCCTTCCCTCGACCCACTCGGGAGTCGGCCCATCGATCATCGGACCTTTCCCGGCCGGGATGCCCCTCTCAGTGCTTTTCGGCTTTCTCTCCAACGGCGATGTGTGGCCGCCTGCCAGCGTTCAGGTGATCTACCTCGATGGACGGAAGGGTTCGATCCTGATGTCCGAGACGTCTCAGAAGATTGTCACTGTGCATCTGGCGGCGTCGATGCAGCCCTTCTATCTGCAGGCCTTCGCGTTAGGGAACTGGCAATTGACCGTGAGCGACGCGTCCCGAGCAAAACCGTAGGGAGTATCGCTCGCAAGCGAAGCGATCGGTCAGTCGTTGCGAGCTGCCTCGGCCTGCTCACGAGCCCACCGGTAATCTGCTTTGCCTGAAGGCGATCGCTGGACCAATTCCACGAAAACGATGTCTTTCGGAAGCTTGTAGCGGGCAATGAGGGCTGATGCATGCTCGACGATGGCCGATGGGTCCTGTGGCGTCCCCGGGCTTAGCTGAACGACCGCCACGACTTCTTGGCCCCAGCGCTCCGAGGTTCTCCCGGCCACGGTCACGTCGACAACACCGGGGAAGCCGGCGATGGCAGCCTCGACCTCCTCGGCGAAGATCTTCTCGCCGCCAGAGTTGATAGTCACTGAATCTCGACCAAGGAGTTCGATCACTCCGTCATGACGAAGCCGGGAGCGGTCCCCGGGGATGCTGTAGCGACTGCCTTCGATAGTGGGGAAAGTCTTGGCTGACTTTTCAGGATCACCGAGATAACCGAGCGGGACCCATCCGCCCTGAGCGAGCCAACCGATGCCCTCATGGCCGGGCTCGAGGATCACGTCGAGCTCTTCGCTGGCCACCACCGCACCAGGGCCAGGCTGGAAATTACCGGCCGCCTCGCCGCTGGCCGATGAAGTCGACATCTGTGCGCCAGTCTCTGACGAACCGGCAGAGTCCGAGATCAGCACGTTTGGCAGACGTTCGGTGATCATCGTTCTCACCGCAGCGGTCAGCGGAGCGCCACCATTGCCGATGGCGAACAGGCTCGATGTGTCGTAGTGGCCGCGATCGAGTTCTTCGAGCAGGGGTCGAACGGTGGCGTCGCCCACCACGGTAAAGGTGTTGACGCCCTCTCGCTCGACGGTCTTCCACACATCTTCGGCATCAAGCCTGCGAGGGTTTTGGGCCATCACGAGGGTTGCCCCCTCGCAGAACATGATGAAACTCGCCCATTGGGCAGCACCGTGCATCAGCGGAGGAAGCATGAGGACCTTGAGGCCCATGCCGTGCTCCGCCCCGTGGCGGATGGCGTCATAGGAGCGGACCATCTCCCAGGTTCCGATCTTTCGGCCGCCCATTGATGACATGAAGATGTCGTGCTGGCGCCACAGAACTCCCTTCGGCATCCCTGTCGTGCCACCGGTGTAGAGGACGTAGAGGTCGTCGGCGCTGGGCTCTACTGCGGGACCTGCCGGGTCCGAGCTGGCGAGGGCGTCTTCGTAGTCGACGGCTCCAGCAATTAAGGGGTTGCCCGAGTCGTCTGCCACCTGGAGCAGGACGACAGGAGGTTCGGCGAGGTCTGCGAGAACCTCAGCGATGGTTGGGGCCAGCGAAGCGTGGAAGATCACGGCCTTGGCCTTGGCATCATCGAGGAGATACCGAAGCTCTGCGCCGACGTAGCGGTAGTTGACGTTGAACGGGGCGGTCCGCGACAGGTAGGAGCCGATCATTCCCTCGAGATACTCAGAACCGTTATAGAGGGCGAGCGCCACGTGGTCTTGGCCAGATTCGTGGCCACTGAGGTCGCGACGCTCCGCGTGGGCTCTAAGTCCATGTGCAGCGAGATAGGAGGCCAACCGCCTCGACCGCTCTGCGACCTCGGCATACGAGAAGCGCCGGTCTCCGACCACGAGGCAGTCCCGTTCAGGAATGGTCTCGGCGATTGCCGAGAACACGAGGCCGAGGTTGAAGGTGTCGTCTGTCTGGGTGTCAAGCACCCAAAGAGGGTATCGCTGATCGAGGCCCCGAGGGTCCCCTCTGATCGAGCGCGAGGCTGCCTAGGGTCAGGTGGACACGCAAGACGTTCGATTCCCAAGGGAGCCTTCATGAGCAACTCGGATGCCATCGCACCAGAGGCCGACCCGGACGTCCGGAGGCTTGGTGAGCTGGGGTACGCCCAAGAGCTCAAGAGGGGGATGGGCGGATTCTCGAACTTTGCCGTGAGCTTCTCGATTATCTCGATTCTGGCTGGCGGAACGACCACCTACTACCTCGGCATGGACGCCGGCGGTCCACTCGCCATCACGACCGGATGGCTCATCGTGGGCTTTTTCACGTTGCTCGTGGGGATGTCGATGGCTGAGCTCACCTCGGCGTTTCCCACCGCAGGTGGGCCGTACCACTGGTCCGCCATGCTGGCCAAGAAGCACAAGGCAGCATGGTCGTGGACCACAGGCTGGTTCAACCTGATCGGCCAAGTCGCCGTCACCGCGTCGATCGACTTCGGGCTGGCGACCTTCGTGGGCTTCCTGATCCACCTCTATGTCGAATCCTTCACGCCAACGGCGAGGTGGATCTTCCTGGTGTACGCCGTCATTTTGCTTGTGCACGGGCTGCTGAACACCTTTGGGGTCAGTGTGGTCAGCATCTTCGCTGACGTCAGCGCATGGTGGCACCTTGGTGGGGTAGCGGTGATCGTCGTCGTCTTAATGGTGGTTCCGTCACACCATCTTGGGGTCAGCGATCTGACGACGTATTACAACAACACTGGATGGACGGGCCCCCACGTGGGTATCTACGTCTTTATGATCGGTCTTCTCTTGGCGCAGTACACGATCGGCGGTTACGACGCATCGGCGCACCTGGCCGAAGAGACGCACCATGCCGAGACGGCACCCTCGAAGGCAATCCTTCGTTCTATTTATGTTTCGGTAGCCGCCGGTTTCTTATTGAACCTTGCGATGACCCTCACGTTGCCAGCCGTCGGGAGCGCTGAGTACAACAAAATTGCCAGCCTCACGACAACCGCAGGGGCGCAGGTCCTGGTCCACGCTGTGGGTGGTGCTGGCGGCAAGTTCCTCGTCATTATCGCCACGGTGGCGATGTTCTTCGCAGGCTTGGCGTCGGTCACGGCGAACTCCCGAATGATCTTTGCCTTCGCCCGTGATGGCGTGGTCCCATTCCATGGGTTCTTCCGGGCATTGCATGTCACCACCAAGACGCCGGTCCACGCGGTGTGGTTCGCTGCCGTAGCAGCGCTCGTCCTCGGGGTTCCATCGCTGTTCCAGCACAATGGCGTCTCCATCGCGTTCTTCGCCGCGGTATCCATCAGCACGGTGGGCCTGTACATCTCCTATGCGATCCCGATCTACCTCAAGATTCGAAACCCAGATTTTGTCCAGGGGCCTTGGCATCTTCGGGGGTTCTCGAAGATCATTGGCTGGATCACCATCGTGTGGGTCGCCGTCATCAGCGTCGTGTTCTTTGTCCCGCAGTTCTGGCCCTTCTGGGGTTTCGCCAACATCAACAACTTCAACTGGGCGGCGCCGGTCTTCGTGCTGGTGCTGGCGATAATCCTGCTGTGGTGGGTGCTGGGGGCTCATCGCTGGTTCCAAGGCCCGATTCGTCAAGGGCCATCGGATCAACCAATGCCGGTTGATCCGCAGTCAGTAGCCTGACTCCTGCAGAATCGAGATCGAACACGTTGACGTCTGCCAAGATTCGAACGTGACCATGTTCGATCTCATCAATCCCGCCACCGAGGTGGTCCTGACTTCTGTTCCTTCGATCTCGCTGGAGGAGACCGATCGGGCCATCGAGAGGGCATCGGCGGCTTTCGAGTCCTGGCGTTTGGTCTCGCCAGGGGACCGGGCGCGCCTCCTCAGGCGGTGTGCCGCCCTGGTTGACGATCACCTTGAGGAACTCGCGCAGCTTGAAGTCGCCAACGCAGGACACGTGATCAGTAATGCTCGCTGGGAGGCCGGCAATGTTCGCGACGTGCTCGACTACTACGCCGGAGCACCCGAGCGACACACTGGCTTGCAGATCCCCGTTGCAGGCGGCGTGAACATAACCTTCCACGAGCCCCTAGGGGTGGTGGGAATCATTGTCCCGTGGAACTTCCCGATGCCGATTGCCGGGTGGGGCTTCGCTCCCGCGCTCGCGGCGGGAAACACAGTGGTGCTGAAGCCGGCGGAGATCACACCATTGACGGCCATTCGGCTCGGCGAGCTCGGCCTCGAGGCCGGACTCCCCGAGGGTGTCTTCACCGTGCTCACTGGAAAGGGCTCGGTCGTGGGGTGGCGATTTGTGACTCACGAGAAGGTGGCCAAGGTGTGCTTCACCGGCTCAACCGAGGTGGGGACCAAGATCATGGCGGGCTGCGCCGAGCAGATCAAGCGCGTGACACTCGAACTGGGCGGCAAGAGTGCCAACGTGATCTTTGCCGACAGTGATCTTGAGTTGGCGGCCGCACGAGCGCCGTATGGGGTGTTCGACAACGCCGGCCAGGATTGCTGCGCACGGTCGCGAATTCTGATTCAGCGCTCGGCCCTGGATCGTTTCATGCCGATGCTCGAGACCGCCGTAGCCGGTGTCGTGGTGGGAGATCCCTCTGACGAGGCGACAGAGATGGGCCCCCTGGTCTCGGCCGCCCAACTCCAGACCGTCTCGTCCTTCGTGCCTGATGATGCGCCGGTGGCCTTTCGAGGTTCAAGCCCAAGCGGTCCGGGCTACTGGTTTCCGCCGACCGTCTTGGCCCCTGTCGCAGAGACCGATCGAGTGGTGACTGAGGAGATCTTCGGTCCCGTCGTCGTGGTCATCCCCTTTGAAGATGAGGCCGACGCGCTCCGGATCGCCAATGACACCCCCTACGGGCTCTCCGGCTCCATCTGGACTCGTGATGTCGGTCGAGCCCTTCGTGTGGCTCGGGGGGTTGACTCAGGCAATCTCTCGGTCAACAGTCACTCGTCGGTCCGATACTGGACTCCCTTCGGCGGTTTCAAGCGCTCGGGAATTGGTCGTGAACTCGGCCCTGACGCCCTCGATTCTTTCAGCGACGTCAAGAACGTCTTCATCGCTACTGACTCCTGACGCATCCACCGAGCACTCTGACTCCCGTCCGACCCCGTTACCGCACCTACCCCAAGGAGAAATGAAACGATGGCACCGCTTCCCTCGAACGAGGACCCCAAGGCATTTCGGCTTGAGGGCCGAGTGGCAGTGATCACTGGGGCCGGTAGCGGGATAGGCCACGCCATGGCCGTTCGCTTCGCCGCCGAAGGCGCCAAGGTTGTCGTGGCCGATCTTGATGCTGTCGCTGGTGCCGCCGCCGCCTCCGAGGTTGGTGGTCTCTTCGTCAGGACTGACGTCACCGACCCCGAGGGCGTCACTGCTCTCTACGCAGCGGCGACCGAGGCCTACGGCGGTGTCGATATCGCCTGCAACAACGCCGGGATCTCGCCGCCTGACGATGATTCGATCTTGGTCACCGAACTCGACGCATGGCGTCGCGTCCAAGAGGTGAACCTGACGTCGGTCTATTTGTGCTGCAAGGCCGTCCTCCCTCACATGGTGGAGCGGGGGAGCGGGTCCATCATCAACACCGCCTCCTTTGTGGCACTGATGGGTGCGGCCACGAGTCAGATTTCCTACACGGCGTCGAAGGGGGCGGTGCTCTCGATGTCGCGTGAGTTGGGCGTCGAGTTCGCCCGACAAGGAGTACGCGTCAACGCCTTGTGTCCTGGCCCGGTGAACACCCCGCTGCTTCGGGAACTGTTCGCCAAGGATCCTGAGCGAGCGGCGAGACGATTGATTCACATCCCGATGGGACGGTTTGCGGAAGCATCGGAAATGGCTGCTGCTGCTGCGTTCCTCGCAAGCGACGACTCGTCGTTCATCACCGGCTCGACCTTCCTTGTCGACGGAGGCATCAGCGCCGCCTACGTGACGCCCCTGTAGCCGCATTTGCCCTGTGGATAACTAGGTATCTTTCTGTGGACAATCGTGGGGATTTCTAGTACTTGCTGGGGATGAGCCGGAGTTTCTGGGGGAAACCAGAGGATTTCGCCGCTGTGGATTGACGGGGGACTCACGAACCCTCAGACTGCCAGCATGCCGGGTCCGCACGACCCGCTGAACGGCCATCGGGCATCCGCAAGGACGGCTGGTGGCGTGCTCTCGCAGGGGGTCTTTTCGGAGATTTGAGCAGAGCAGGGACGCTCTTTTGGGCGGCCTCGGGAGGCATCACGCGGGAACGGAGGGTGGTACGACCGCAATGGTCACAACCTTCGGGTTGGGGCCGGAGCGCGCTGGTGAGGGCTGTCCGACACGGTCCCTCATGCCAGCGGAGGCCACCCGGGCGCTGCCCCGAGAGGCGGGTGGGCTTCGGCCTGCCAGTCACTCGGGGCTTCGTCGCGTTTCAGGTGATGACGCCACCGAAAGTTCAGCGCTCACTCGTGAGCCGGGGCCTCACATGGCTTGGCTTCAAGCTCGATCGTGGTGTGGTCGATTCGGAACTCCCGCTTGAGTACGGCGCGTGCCTGCTCGAGGAGCGCTGAGGTGGCGGAGACCGAGGGGTTGTCAGAGAGCACAGCGTGAGCGCTGAGTGCCCGATGACTCGATGAGAGGCTCCAGACGTGGAGGTCGTGGATCTCGGTGATTCCGTCGAGATCGGTGAGCCTCTGGCGAACCTCGTCGACGTCGAGGTCAGTCGGCACGCCCTCGAGGAGGATGTGCAAGCTCGAGGCCGTGACTTTGATGGCCTCAACCACGATGAAGCCGGCCACGATCAGTGACGCCACCGGATCGACCCGCTGGGCGATCGGGCCATGGCCGATCATGATGATGAGCCCAGAGACCGCCACGACGGCGGAGCCCAGGACATCGCCTCCGGCGTGAAGCAACGTGGCTCTGATGTTGAGGTCCTCATGGTCGGAGACCAGCAGCCACACCACAACGAGATTGGCGATAATCGAGAGCGATGCTGCCACCACCACGATCCCACCATGGACAGGCTGGGGGTGGATGAGCCGGTCGATGGCGAACCACCCGATCGAAACGGTGACCGCGACAAGGACGACGCCATTGAGAAGGGCGGCCAGGATTGTCATGCGCTGGTTGCCGAAGGAGCGACGCTCCGAAGCAGGCTTGAGGGCGATGATCTCGGCAATCAGGGCAAGACCGATGGCCATGGCATCAGTGAGGTTGTGCCCAGCGTCGGCGGTCAGGCCTGACGAGTTCGCTGCGTGTCCAGCGAAGAGCAGCCCCCCGGTCAGCGTGATGTTGATCAGCAGAGCCGCTCCTAAACGGAGTGAGCGACCCCTCATGGGATCAGGTCCGCTCGTCGAATGGCCGTGTTGGTCGCTCGCCTCGCTCGATCTGTTTGGCAATGTCCGACTGGACAACGCTGAGGTCGCCAGGATGGGTCACGCCGACGCAGCGGGAGTCAGTGGCGAGAACGGTGATGTCTCGAAGTGCCTGGTCGCCGACGGCCAGATCTCCCGAGACCACCCGACCAATGACCTCGGGAAGGAGAACTTCAGCCTCTTCGCTGGCGTCAGTGGCGGCGCTCATGGCGTCATCGAAGATGGTCCACATCGCCGGAGCGAAGCCCCAGAGGTTCATCGAGACCAGCGCAGCTGGGTCGAGGACCTTGGGGGTCAGGCCGTCATGGGACTCAAAGCGATCCTCCACAGCCACCACGTGGCGGCGCTCGGCGATGCCATCGAGGTGGTTGCCGCCGACTTCGCACACCCCTCGAGTGACGGGCTCATCGCCGACGAGTGCGTTGGAGAGTCGAAACCCGACGAGGGCGTTGGTGCCCACGCCGATGAGGTGCGCCGCCAAGGCTCGGAACGCTTCTGCACCGTACAGATCGTCAGCGTTGGAGACAGCGAAAGGGGCTGAATGATCGATCAGATGCTGGGCGGCGAGGACAGCGTGGACGGTACCCATCGGACGCTCCTGGATGGCGAAGTCCACATTGACCGACTTCGGCCAGACCAGGGACACATGGTCCTGGATGAGGGGTCCGGTGTCTGGGTTGATCACAAGGACGATCTTGTCGAATCCTGCGTGGATTGCGTCGCCAGCGATGAGGTCGATAACGGCTTCGCCGTGGGCACCAATCGGAGCGAGGGGCTTGACGCCGCCAAAGCGGCGTGCGCGACCAGCGGCGAGGATAACAAGTGATGGGCGGCTCACAGTGACCACCGCAAGACGGCACTGGCCCAAGTCATCCCGCCACCGAAACCGGTGAGCAGCAGTGTGTCGCCGGTCGTCACCCGGCCATGTTCAAGAGCGTCGGCCAGCGCGAGGGGGATCGATGCCGATGACGTGTTGCCGTATCGCTCAATGACCACTGCTACGCGCTCCTCATCCATTCCGAGTCGCGTCGAAGCGGCTCGGATGATTCGTAGGTTGGCTTGGTGGGGGACGAGGAGATCGATGTCATCGATCGTGAGACCCGCGTCCGCCACTGCCTTGTTGGCAGATTCCACCACAATTCGGACAGCCCGACGGAACACTTCCTTGCCATCCATCTGCATGGTGCTTCCGTGATCGCAGTAGAGAAGGTGTTTGAGGCTCCCATCGCTGCCAAGATTCCAGCTCAGCAGGTCGCCCTCGTCGTCGGTGGCCTCAAGGACGAGGGCGCCGGCGCCATCGCCTAGCAGGACCGCCATGGTGCGGTCTTCCCAGTCCACAAAGCGTGACAGCGTTTCTGCCCCGATGAGCAGGATCCGCTTGATGCCTCCTGTGGCCAGAAGGCCACTCGCGGTGACTAACGCATAGACAAAGCCCGAGCAGGCAGCGTTGACATCCATGGCGCCTCCCGTGATACCGAGGGCGTCCTGGATCGCCGGAGCGGTCCCGGGGACAACCTGGTCGGGAGTGGTGGTGGCGAGGAGGACGAAATCGATGTCCGCAGCAGTGATCCCAGCCCGGTCAAGCGCTTGGCGACCCGCTTCTGCTCCGAGGCCTGCGGTGGAGCCACCGACATGGCGCTGGCGGATACCAGTGCGATCGGCGATCCATTCATCTGAGGTGTCCAAGGTGGCTGAGAGATCGTCATTGGTGACGATCCGTTCGGGAACCGCAGTGCCCCAACCGGTCACGCGCAGCCCTGTCATAGCCCCACGATCCTGAGGTGGCTGGCGCTCATGGGCCACAGCATACGGTTGCGAGGGGACTCGACGGCGTCGATTGACTCAGGACGCAGGGCGGTCGACGACAGCGAGGGTGCACTTTGCATCGCAGATCATCCGGCCGTCCTGATCTGAAAGCTCGATCCGCCACACCTGGATCGTCCGGCCCTTGCGTATCGGTGTGGCCACGGCGATAAGAGTCCCAGTCACCGCAGAGCGGAGATGGCTGGCACTGATCTCGATGCCGACGACACCCTTGCCTTCGGGAACGTTGATTGATCCGGCCATTGAGGCGGCTGATTCAGCGAGGAGTGCTGACACGCCACCATGGAGAATGCCGAAGGGTTGATAGACCTTTTCGCCGATTGGCATCGAGATCACGACCCGGTCTGGATCTATCTCGACGACTTCGATGTCGAGGACGCCATGGACCCCGGCGCGAGCCTGGATCTCGGATGGGCTGAGAGCTTCATTGTCGTGTGTCACCGGTTCAGACTAGGACCCCGGGGAACCCCAGAGGGCCCCCGGTAGGATCGACGCGGTGAGCCAATCCCGCGTCGACCTCCGCAGTGACACCGTGACGCAGCCGACCGATGAGATGCGCCAGGCCATGGCCACCGCAGTCCTTGGTGACGATGGCTACGGCGAGGATCCGACTGTCGTCGAACTTGAAGAGACCTACGCCCGACTCGTTGGGAAAGAAGCGGCAATCCTTGTGCCCTCCGGGGTGATGGCAAATCAACTGGCGCTCCGCTGCCTCACGAATCCCGGTGAGGTGATCGCCGCCGGCCGCCGCCAGCACGTCGTGGCCTACGAGCTCGGTGCAGCGGGCCTCAATGCCGGGGTTCAGATCTTGGGGATTGATGACACGACAGGTGCGCTTGACCGTGACGAGCTGGCTGAGGCCATCGCCGGGGTCGCTCACCATCAGCCGGCGATCACCGCAGTCTTCGCCGAGAACTCGCACATGGCGTCGGGCGGCAGGGTTGCCGCACCAGGTGTGATCGAGGAGATCGCCAGAGTGGCGAACGGGCTTCCAATCCACCTCGACGGAGCTCGATTGTTCAACGCATCGGTGGCATCTGGTCAGACGGTAGGGGACCTTGCCTCGGGGGTGACGACGGTGATGTCGTGTCTCTCGAAGGGGCTCAGCTGTCCCGTTGGCTCACTCCTCGCTGGGCCGACACCGCTGATCGAGCGCGCTCGAGTCGAGCGCAAGCGCCTGGGGGGATCGATGCGTCAAGCCGGCATCATCGCTGCGTGTGGCCTCGTCGCTCTCCGTTCGATGATCGAGCGTTTGGCTGACGACCACCGCCGAGCCGATGAGCTGCGTCGCGCAGTGTCCGGTCGCTGGCCCGACGTGGCGCAGTCGCTCGTGGGGCAGTCGACGAACCTTGTGGTCTTCGAGCATCCCGATACGCTCAGTCTTATGGGTCACCTCGAGCTTCTCGGTATCGCCAGCGGCACCATCGCCCCTGGCATGGTGCGTCTTGTTACCCATCGCGGCATTGATGATTCGATGATCGAGCGAACGGTCGCTGCGATTCGGAGCGCCCCGTGAAGGTCAGGATCGGCATTGGTGCGGCAGGCAAGGGTTTGGACGGCAACGGCCTTCGGGATCTCTGTCACGCCATGCTCGACAATGGACTTGACTCGATCTGGGTCTCCGAGGTCCTCTCTCAGCCTGGCTACGACCCATTGGTGTCGCTCGCATGGCTCGCAGCTTCGTTACCTTCTCTCAAGATCGGAACGACGTTCATGGTCCCGGGTCGCAATCTGATCCGCCTCGCTCGACAGTTGGCCACCTTGGATCAACTGAGCGGAGGCCGACTTCTCCTCACCGCAGTTCCGGGCCTCCCTCGAGGACTCGAGCGCACGGCGGTGGGCGTCGTGCCTCGAGAACGGTCTGCAGCTCTTGAGACTGGCCTCCCGGTGCTGCGATCGCTGCTCGCAGGCCTTCCAACCGACGTACCGGGGCCAGCCGGGGTGACCGAGGGCGTGATCCTCGACCCGCTGCCAATCCAGCAGCCTCTTGAGATTTGGCTCGGCGGAATGGTTCCGGCGGCCCTCGAGCGATGCGGCCGCCTCGCTGATGGATGGCTTCCGGCGATGTTGACACCCACCGCTGCGGCCGAAGGAAAAGCGGTGATCGACGAGGCAGCTGCCAAAGTTGGGCGCTCAATTGATCCCGAACACTTTGGCGTGAGTATCGGCTACTCGCTCGAACCGCTTTCGGCGACGATGCTTGAGGCGCTTCGGGCACGGGCCAAAACTGATGATCTCGACGAGATCGTCCCGGTCGGGATGCCGGCACTTCGTCGCCTCCTCGAGGCCTATCTTGAGGCTGGCTTCTCGAAGTTCGTCCTGCGACCGCTGCTGGATCCACAGGATTGGGGAGCGGAACTCGCCGCAGTGGCCGCCGGGGTTGGCGAGCTCCAAACATGAGCCAGCCATCGAGCCAGATCGAGGTCATCCTCGACGGCTCCTGCCCGGTCTGCTCAGCAATGGCGAGCTTCGCCGGTACTCGCTGCGGTGATCGGGCCACGTTCGCATCGAGCACGAGTTTCGACGATGTGGCGCTCGCCGAGCGGGGATTGACTCGGCCTGACGTCGAAGAACGCCTCTGGGTCATCTCAAGCGACGGCGAGGCGCGGGGCGGGATCAAAGCGGTGGCTGGGGCGCTCAGGGCACTCAATGGCGCCTGGCCCGCATTGGGCTGGATGCTCGAGACCAGGATCGGAGCGTGGCTCGGCGAACCCGCCTACCGGTGGGTCGCCGCTCGACGTCATTCTGAGATTCGTTCGGGCCAAGAGCGGTAGCCTGACCATGGCGGGGTCCAGGTGAGAAGGGCCCCCTGACGGGTGGAGCGAACACGGTGAGCATCGACATCCTGCATCTCTCCCGTATCGTCCACAGTCCGCTGATCGACCAAGCAGGCGATCGAATCGGGCGAGTCGAAGATGTGGTGGCCCGTCTCGTGGATTCCACCCACCCTCCCGTCGTGGGTCTCGTGGTGCGCTTCTCGGGTCGTGACCTCTTCGTCCCTGCTCGCAAGATCGCCTCGTTAGAGGAGGGTGCGGTCCGATTTTCTGGCCAGCGCGTCGACCTTCGCCGGTTCGAGCGGCGAGAGGGTGAGCTCCTTTTGGCCAAGGATCTCCTCGCTCGACACCTGATCAACCTCGTGGGAGGGCGGCTGGTGCGGGCATCGGACATCCTGCTGGCTCGCAGCGGGGCGTCCTTCGAGGTCGTCGCCGTCGACACGGCCCGCCGAGCGATGCTCCGTCGAATCTTTCGGGTTCAGCCTTCGGCGCACTCCTCGACCTCGGTGTTGGATTTCGCCTCGATTGCACCGTTCTTCTCGCACGTTCCGACCTCGAAATTGCGGATTCCCTATCGCCAACTGGCCAAACTGCACCCGGCACAGATCGCTGATCTTGTCGAGGCTGCGAGTCATGAAGAGGGCGAGGAGATCATCCATGCCGTCGCAGAGGACGTCGAACTCGAAGCCGATGTCTTCGAAGAACTCGACACCGAGCATCAGGTTGAGTTTCTCACCAGCCGGTCAAACCCCGATGCCGCTCGGCTCCTCGAGCGCATGGCGCCCGATGACGCGGCTGATCTCATCACCGAGGTGGCCCAAGAGCGGCGCTTGGCCATCTTGGAACTCTTGCCTGAACCCCAACAGCAGAAGGTCCGAAGCCTCCTGAGCTACAACCCCGAGACCGCTGGCGGGATCATGACTCCCGACTTCGTGTCCGTCGGCTCTGAGGCCACCGTGGTCCAGGCGATCGAAGCAGTTCGGGCCTCATCGGCTCCCACCGAAGCGCTCAACGTTGTCTACCTGCTTGATGATGATGGCCGCCTTGCCGGCTGCGTGACGCTGGCGGTGCTCGTTC
>JBAXAR010000038.1:0-16671 GCA_037142475.1 Actinomycetes bacterium | reverse complement strand
GTGCGAGAGCGGCCGAATCGGCACGATTGGAAATCGTGTGTGGGGAAACTCACCGTGGGTTCAAATCCCACCGCCTCCGCCACATGAACGCCACAGGTGAGCAGTGGAGCGATGACGGTGCGATGGCCCTGGCCCTCGATGAGGCACGGCGGGCAGGCGTTGCGGGTGATGTGCCCGTCGGGGCAGTCGCCCTGCGAGACGGTCGGGTGATCGCTGCTGCAGGGAACCGCAGAGAGAGCGATACCGATCCCACCGCCCACGCCGAAATTCTCGTCCTCCGAGAGGCCGCAGCGGCTCTCGGTCGCTGGCGCCTCGATGACGTCACCGTGGTGGTCACCCTCGAGCCCTGTGCAATGTGCGCCGGGGCCTTGGTGCATGCCCGCGTCAAGCGAGTGGTCCTAGGGGCGATGGATGAGAAGGCCGGAGCGGTCGGCTCGCGCTACAACCTGCTGAGCGACCCTCGCCTCAACCACGAGATCGACGTCACCGTCGGAGTTCGTGGCGAAGAGTCGAGCGAACTCCTACAGCGCTTCTTCGCTGACAAGCGGGGCTGAACCCCGGACGATCTTGCGTCCCTGTGCGTAGGTGTACCAACCGGTGCCACCGTCGAAGTCATAGAGCTTGCAGCGCATCGTGTTCCCCAAGTAGTCCCGGAAGCGGAGCTTCTTGTCGACCACCGTGTCGGGGAAGGCCTCTTCAATGGCTTCGGCGGCGGCTTCGAGGTTGTACATCGGGACCCGCATGTCGACGTGGTGCGGGACGTGGACCATGATCCAATGCAAGAAGAAGTTGATTCCCTTTGGCACCCGCAGCACGGTGGTGCCTTCCATCTGGGCCTTGAACTTTGTCCATTCGGCCTTCTTCCACCAACGGATATCCGGGGCGACGTGGTGGACGTGGACCGCTGCGCCGATGACCCAAGTGAAGCCGACGAACGGCAGGATCACCGTGCGGACATCGAGCCAGAGAATCCCGAAGAACGAGTTTCCGAGCAGGACTCCAATGGTCGAGAAGACGGCCAGCATCCCCAGGAAGAACCCGGTCACGGCCCAACGGTCACGTCGAATCGCTTTGGCCCAGCGAGAAGGGTTCTTCCCCACCATCATCTTTTTGATCCAGATCTGGTGGATGTAATAGGCACCCGAGCCCACCCACGACCACTCGATGCGGTGGACAAGGCGACGCCACCATCCCAGCGCTGCGTACTGCTGCGGGCTGACGGGGTGCCAGACGAAGTCGTAGCCCTGGCGAACAGTGAAGGCGTGGTGGACCCGGTTGTGACCGAGCTGCCAACCCTCGTAGACGTGCAGGCTCGGGAGCATCCCGAGGCGACCAATCACGTTGTTGCGGCGCTTCGTGTTGAACAGGGCGCCATGGGCAGAGTCGTGACCAATGATGAACAGTCCCGAGACCACCAGCGCCATGACCACTTCGAGAGCAGCGACCGCGAAGATGTTCGAGACGAAGACAAGTGCGGCGAGAAGGCCGAGGTACAGGCCTGCGTCGCGCAGGAAGTACGCCATTCCCTTCCAGGTGGGGTTGTCGTAGACGGCGTCGGGCAGAGCGTCGATCACGGGCTTGAGGGAACCGGATCGCTCGAGAACTGGCTCGACGACTGCGGCCTCTGGTGGTGGGGTCATTGCGGCCTCTCGGCTTCATAGCGGGACCCTGGCCCCGCCGCTGACTCTGAGAGTACCGCAGGCACGGCTCGGGCCAACCGCATGGCGTCGGAACCCGGTCGCCGGTGAGCGATAGGATCGTCGACGGAGGGGTGCCAGAGCGGCCGAATGGGACGGTCTCGAAAACCGTTGTGTCTACGGGCACCGTGGGTTCAAATCCCACCCTCTCCGCTCGCAGGGCGTGCCACCTGCTCACAGCACCGCTGTGTGCAGGTGGTCGCGCTCGCTGTGGCCCACGGTCCCCTCGGCGAGCACGGCGGTCCTAACGCAGTCACGGACCCTGACGACGAGCGAACGAGGAGCCGATGAGCGAGCACCGAGACGAGATCGAACAACGCAGGATTCTGGCCACTGAGATCCCCGGACCTCGCTCACGAGCACTCACCGCTCGACGGGTGAGCGCTGTGTCCGCCGGCGTCAGTTCCGGCCTGGCGGCCTTCATCGAACGAGGATCGGGCTCGATCCTCGTTGACGTCGATGGCAATCAATTGATCGATCTCGGTGCCGGTATCGCCGTGTGCTCCGTCGGCCACGCCCACCCTGCGGTCGCTCGTGCCATCGCTGAACAGGCGGCCGACTTCAACCACACCTGTTTCATGGTGACGCCCTATGAGGAGTACGTGGCGGTCGCAGAGGCCCTCAATGAGCTCACCCCAGGGGATCACGAGAAATCCTCGGCCCTCTTCAACTCAGGCGCCGAAGCGGTGGAGAACGCCGTCAAGGTCGCTCGTCTCGCCACGGGCCGTCCCGCCATTGTCGTCTTCGACAACGCCTACCACGGCCGGACCAACCTCACGATGGCCCTGACGGCAAAGAACATGCCCTACAAGGATCGATTCGGCCCCTTTGCTCCGGAGATCTATCGCGTCGCTGCGTCGTATCCGCTGCGCGACGGAGGACTCAGCGGGGCCTCGGCTGCCGCCGAGGCGATCTCAGCGATCGAGACCCTCGTCGGTGCTCACAATGTGGCGGCCATCCTCATCGAGCCCATTCAGGGTGAGGGTGGTTTCATCACCCCCGCTGCCGGGTTCCTCCCGGCACTGGCTGAGTGGGCGACACAGAATGGCTCAGTCTTCATCGCTGACGAGGTCCAGACCGGGTTCTGTCGAACCGGCTCCTGGTTCGCCTGCGAGGACGAGGGGGTCATCCCTGACCTGATCACCACGGCCAAAGGAATCGCCGCGGGGATGCCGCTTGCCGCAGTGACCGGTCGGCGAGATCTCATGGACGCCGTTCACCCTGGTGGCCTTGGTGGCACCTATGGCGGGAACCCCGTTGCTGCCGCCGCCGCTCTGGCCTCGATTGCGGTCATGCGCTCCGAGGATCTCTGCAGTCGGGCGCTGTACCTCGGGGAGCGGATCACGGCACGGGTGACGCCTCTTGCCCGCGAGGTTCCTGCCATCGCCGAGATCAGGGGACGAGGGGCGATGATGGCGCTTGAGCTGACCCGGCCAGGCACGCTTGAGCCCGACGCCCAGATGACGAAGGCGGTTGTTGCTGCCTGCGCAGCAGAGGGTGTCGTCGTCCTCAGTTGCGGTACCTACGGCAACGTGCTTCGGCTGCTTCCGCCCCTCACCATCGGTGACGAACTCCTCGACGACGGCCTCGACGTGCTGTGCGCGGCAATCGTCGCTGCCAGCGCGACCTAGCCCGAGGCGCACGCTCCGGTCCCCACTGGAGCGTTGAAGGACTCGCCTCGAGCGACATCCCTCGCCACCGCTCCCGCGGTCAGGGCGTACCCAACGTGGTCATTGATGGTGGAACGCGAGAAGACCACGCCGAGCACACGGCCGTCGCTTGCCACAAGGGGACCACCGGAGTTCCCGGGCCGCACCACCGAGGTGATCTCGTAGACCTGCCGGGTGACCAACGAGGAGCCGTAGATATCTCGGCCGACTGCGTCGAACGTGGCCGAGACCGCTGCTTCCGAGTTGACCAACGATCCGTTCCCCGGGAATCCCACTACCGCCGCCGGTGTCCCCCGTGGAGCGATCGCAGTGTCGAGGACGAGCGACGGACCGATCGATGCCGTGGTCCTGAGCACGGCGAGGTCGAGGTCAGGGTCCACCAGCACTGGGGTCATTGCTACCGGCGTTCCTCCGACAATGACGGTGGGTGCTCTCATGCCGGCGATCACATGGGCGTTGGTCACCACCACACCCGGCGCCACGATGAAGCCCGACCCCTCCAGATAGCCACCACAGGCGGGTCCGAACACCTTGAGGACCGACGCGGCGACCTTGTGGCCAATGGCGTCAGCCTCGGCCGACGAGGGAGTCGCGATGGAGGGTGTGTTGGGAGGAACCACGCCGGCAAAGACCGGCGGGAAGCCCTGGGATGACAGAAAGCCCTGGACCTGGCTGAGTGCTGCCGGCACTGGCGGCAGCACTTTGTCAACGGCTCGCAGGACTGCAGAGGATCCGAGAGCAGAACCGAGCCAGGCCACCTGGGACTGGACGACGAACCCGGCGATCAGCCATACCGAGATCAGGATGCTGACGGCGCCGATGGCTGCGCCGAGGCCAGAGTCGATAGCGCCGAGGTGCCAACGACGGAGCGCCACCGAGGCCCAGCCCCCAAGCACCCGGCCCACCACGCCGACGAGGATGGCGCAGCCCAGGGTGATCCCCAAGGTCGCCCACACTCGAACCGAGCCTGTTGCCACATGGCGAACAACCAGCAGTGAGACGACGACGCCGAGGGCAAGACCGGCCCAGAATCCGACGAAGCTCGTCACCTGCATCACGGCTCCAAGGCGCAGGCCACGGATCGTCGCAGCCACCACCGCGATGCCGAGGATGAGATCGATCCAGCCCATCTGCCGAGGGTAGACCTCTCGTGACCCGTGCGGGCACGGCGCCAACCCTTCGGTGCGTTGGCGTTTTCTCGACGTCATCCTGGCGAGGCGAGCGTCGCCTCCGGGGCCCCGCCGCTGCTGCGACGCACCACGTGCGTGGAGTGTGCCGCCCTAGTTGCGCAGCGCCGCGAGGACCAGACGCGGGAGCTTGCGCCACTTCGGCGCCGCTTCGAAATCCAGGAGCCTGTCCATGGTGGCGTGGGCGTTGCGAGCCGACGCGAACCAGGGAGGCTTCGGCGAGGCTCGGAACGGTCCTCGGACGATGGACTTCTGGACGCCCTCAAGCATGTAGGCGTTGCCCACCACGCCCGATCCCGACTGGATATCGGTGATGTGGTGGCCTGGATAGGCGCCCCAGCTCGTGGTCGAAAGCGCGAAGACCATGGCATGCCAGAGGTTCAATCCGATACCCCCGTAGCGAAGGTCCGCCAGGCCCTGTTCAATGCGCGGGCCCACGTCCGGATCGGCCAGCGAGTCTGGGTGGGCCAAGACTGTCGCCGAAAGGGTCCCCCAGACAACGTCGTTGGCGAAGGCGACCGCAGCGTCGACGAACTCGGCGGGCGAGGCTGCGGGCAGCGCCGTCTCTGAAGTCAGCGAGCAGAAAGCCTCGACGTTGAAGCAGATGTCATCGGTCTTGGTGGGATCGACATCGGTGATGAAGGTCCACGGCAACGCTCCGTCGATGGCTGGACCGATTTCCATTGCATCAGGGTGAACCTTCAAGAACGCGTCACGTCGATCTGCCGCTCCCGGGTAATACGCCTGCCGGGCGGGGATCTCGCGGAGCGCCTGAGCCAAGGCGGAGAGGAAGGCCGACCGTTGGGGCCAGCCCGCCCAGGTGATGATCACTCGGGGCGTAAGGCAGTTGAAGCCAGCGTTGTTCGACAGCATGGTGGCCACGTGCTCGGCTTGGTACGTGAGGTCCTTGGCGCTCCACTCGCCTGGAACCACAATCACCGGCGAGACATTGCCGAGCTCACAGCTCACCGGCTTGGTCACCAGCGGATCGTTGGCGGTCTTGCGAGCCGCTCCTTCTTCGCCGATGCCGAAGACGATGGCGTCGTGGGTCTTGTCCGATCCCGTGACATGGATATCGATGATCTCCGGGTGGGCGCAGAGGTGCTTTCCCGCCTCTGCCCCGCCTTCGACGATTGCGAGGAACCCTGCCTCAATCAGCGCCGCCATGGCCCGATTCCAGTGGGGCACGAGGTAATCGTTGACCGGGTTGGCCTTGAGGATGACCACTTTGTTCTCCACAAACATCTTGGTCAGGACGTCACGCGGTCCCAGGCTGGCGACGTTGCCTGCTCCGAGGACGAGGGAGACGCCCTTGAAGGACTCAGGGTCGTCATAGGCGGGAGCCTGGGCTGCCTCGAGCTCGGCTCGGGTAATGCCCGGCTCGATCCAGATCTCTCCAGTGGTCTTGGCGAAGAGCATCTTGTCAAAAATGTCAGTGGGGAAGACTTGGACAATCAGCCGGCCGTCATCCGACTCGCGCACTGGGCCGGGGAATTCGGGGCGACCAGATGCCGCGATATCGGCAATTGAATTGCGCAGTGTCCGCGCCATGCGGACGAAGGTTCCGATGCCACCGAACATCTCTTCGCCGCCATCGCCGCCCTTCGGGTCAAGGCCCTTGGCTCGGCAGGAGTCGTCATGCCAGTCCGGGGCCACCTTCATCGTGTCGGCGATGACCTGATCGAGAAGGGCCACTCTCGCCGCCGCTGAGGTGGCGGACCACACATCCACGTGGGCAGCAAGGCCGGCGACCACCGCATCGAGTTCGGCCGGATCGAGATGAGCAATGTCAGCCCCGGCGCTGGTGGCGGCGGCGGCACCACGGGTGGTGATGGTCATCGAGTACTCCCCTTCAACGCGTGTCACGCCGCATACCCGCAGGACGCGGACCGGCCACTCCAAATGGTATCGGCTGTGACGAAGTGGTTCCCGGGCGCGATGCTGGAGAAATGAGCGACACAACGATGACCATCGGCGCCGTCCTTCCCCAGAACGAACTCGGGGGCGACACCGCGGCCATCGTGGCCTTCGCCCGCGAAGTTGACCGACTCGGTTTCGCCCACCTCCTCGCCTATGACCACGTCTTAGGAGCCGACCGCAGTGTGCATCCGGATCTCGCCGGGCCCTACGGCATCGAGGACACGTTCCGCGAACCCTTCGTGCTGTTCGGACACCTCTCGGCGATCACCTCACTCGGATTCGCCACGGCAATCCTCATCGCCCCGCAACGCCCCACCGCCCTCATTGCGAAGCAGGCGGCTGAGGTCGATCTTCTCTGCGAGGGCAAGTTTCGACTCGGCTGCGGTATCGGATGGAACTCCGTCGAATATGAAGCGCTCGGACAGAACTTTGCCACCCGAGGAGATCGGCTTGCCGAGCAAGTCGGCCTCCTGCGGCGCCTCTGGACTGAGGAAAAGGTCGACTTCGAAGGGGCCACCGAGTCGATCCGGGCGGCCGGGATCGCGCCGCTGCCGCTGCAGCGCCCTATCCCGATCTGGATCGGTGCGATGGCCCCCGCCGCCCTCGCACGGGTTGGCCAGTTGGCCGATGGGTGGTTTCCGATGTCCTGGCCGGGTCACGGCTTCGAAGAGGCACTCGCCACGGTCCGCGACGCCGCACGGGCCGCAGGCCGAGACCCGATGACCATCGGCATCGAGGGCCAGACGCCGGGCTTCACTGATGACCCGGGCCGATCACTTGACCTCATGGAGCGCTGGAGTGCTGCCGGGGCAACCCACTGCTCGGTGACGACCCTCAACCAGGGCTTGCGACATCTCGACGAGCACCTCGCTGCACTCACGGCCGTCGCTGAGCGACTCGACCTCACCCCTCGATCGTGACCGAACCCACTGATACCCCCAAGGGCGACGAGGGAACCATGGACGGGCCGGGGCCATTGCCGCCACGGGGCTGGTATCCGGATCCCGGGGGCGCTCGATCCTGGCGCTGGTGGGATGGGATGGCGTGGACTGAGCACCTCCAGCCCTTCGCCGCCTCTCAGGAGGTCCCCAGGGAACTCTTGGACCGCGAAGCGACGTCTGCGACTCAGTTGCTCCGTATCGGTGTGGCGTGCATCGCCGCGCTGGTCGTCATCTCGGTGATCCTCCGGTCCTTCGAGGGACCCTGGTTGTCACAGATGTGGTCATGGGTACGCCATGCATTCGATGTCGTCCAACGGGGCGGGACGACGGCGTCGCTCCCCACCCCGCCGGAGCGCCCGGCGTGGATCTCGACCATCACCACCTTCGTGGTGACCCCACTTCAGATCATTTCGCTCATTCTCGTGCTCCGCTTCCAGCATCGGGCGGCGACCGTGGCGCGCCAGCTACGTATCCCCGCCCGAGTCACTCCCACGACCGGCGTGGTCGGGTGGTTCCTTCCCCTCGCCAACCTCGTCATGCCTCTTTTGGCCTGGTTGGGGATGCTGCCCGCCAGCCATCCAGCACGAGCACTGATGTGGCGGTGCTGGATCGCATTTGTCGTTGCGCAGAGTGCAGCCGTGTCGGCGATCGTCGTCGCCGGCGCCTCGCCGATCGGCGTCGGGTTTCTCTCGGCAGTCGAATTGGCCGCTTTCGGGATCTGCCTCACCACTGCACCTCGGGTCATTGATGCAGTGGTCTCCGAGCACACCGGGGCGGCGTCGACGTCTGGTGGACACGACGCCCGCTCTGGCCTCTAGGCTGACCTCGCTGGTGGCCCTTGGATGGCTACCGCTGGTAGACGGATCAACCAATGAAGGAGACGCTCTCATGGCGAACGAGGAATGGGGCCCCCTGGCCGCACTGATCGGCACTTGGACTGGCGACAAGGGCATGGATGTGTCCTTCCACAACACCGCAGGCAAAGTGGCTGACACGGCGTACTTCGAAGAGGCCACCTTCAAGCAGTTCGGCCCGGTCGACAACGGCAAGCAGGTCCTCTACGGCCTCGACTACAAGATGGCGGCCTGGCGCAAGGGTGAAGAGAACGACAACCCGTTCCACACCGAACTCGGCTACTGGCTCTGGGACGCAGCGAACAACCAAGTCATGCGGTGCTTCATGGTGCCTCGTGGCTCGACGCTCATCGCTGGCGGCACCGCAGAGGCGGGAGCGACGTCGTTCACGATGTCCGCTGAGCTCGGCGAGCAGACCTACGGCATCTTGTCGAACAAGTACCTCGACGAGAACGCCCGAACCACGCGCTACGACTGCACCATCACCATCGAGGCCGATGGGGTTTTCTCCTACGACACCACCACTGTCTACGAGCACTACCTCAGCGCCGACCCGATCATGCACACGGACCGCAACACCATGACCCGTCAAACCACCGAGGCCATCTTTGATGAGCCGGAGATGGCGAACTGAATCGGCTCGAGGCTGCACGTCGGTCTCGATGAAGAGGAGAGCAGATGATCAGCTGGTCTGAGGAGAACATCGCCATTCAAGAGGCTGTTCGGACCTTCGTCGACAACGAGATTCGTCCCGTTCTCGATGATCTCGAGTACGAGGGGGTTCCCCCCTACGACGTGTTGCGCAAGATGTTCCGCACCTTCGGGATGGACGAGATGGCGCGCGACGGCTTCAAGCGCCAACTCGAGCGCAAGATCGCCGGCGACACGGCCCCTCAGGGTCCCCGTTCCGCCGGCCAAGTGGCCATGGGGCTCATCCCGATCATCGAGCTTTGTCGGGTCAGCCCCGGGCTCGTGACATCGCTGGGTGTCTCGACCGGCCTGGCGGCCGGAACCATCATGAAGCTCGGAACGCCTGAGCAGATGGAGCGCTGGGGACTCGACCTGCTGACCCTCGACAAGGTCGGCGCTTGGGCTATTACTGAGCCCGACTCAGGTTCCGACGCTCTCGGCGGCATGCGGACCACTGCGATCCAAGACGGCGAGGAGTACGTGATCAACGGGTCAAAGACCTGGATCACCAATGGCCCCTACGCCGACACCATCGTCCTCTACGCCAAGCTCGACGATGGCTCCGAGACAGACCCTCGGAACCGTCCCGTGCTGACCTTCGTCCTCGATACCGGCATGCCCGGCCTCGAGCAGTCGAAGCCGATGCGCAAGATGGGCCAGAAGTCCTCTCCCACCGGAGAGGTCTTCTTGACCGACGTCCGTGTCGGCGCGGACCGACTCCTCACTGCTGGCTCTTCGTCGAAGAGTGGTGGAGGAGGCCGAGCGAGCGCCAAGGACAACTTCGTCACCGAGCGCGCCGGCGTTGCCGCCATGAGCCTTGGTGTGATCGAAGAGTGCCTGAAGCTCTCGGTGGCCTACGCCAAGGAGCGCACCTTGTGGGGCAAGCCGATCAGCGAGTACCAGCTGATCCAGCTGAAGCTCGCCAACATGGAGGTCGCCCGCCTCAACGTGCAGAACCTCGTGTTCCGCCACATCGAGGCTGCAGCCGCCGGTGAGCCGACTTCCATGGCCGAAGCATCGGCGATGAAGCTCTACTCCGCCCAAGCCGCCGTGGCAGTGGCCAATGAGGCCATCCAACTCTTCGGAGGCAACGGCTACGTCTCGGAGTATCGCGTCGAACAACTCGCTCGTGACGCTCGTGTCCTTCAGATCTACGCCGGGACCGACGAGATGCAGGTGGTCGCCATCGCCAAGGACCTGCTCAACCGCTAATCGGCGCGCTCCACAGATCCAGAGTTTCTCAACGCCCGCTGACTTCGGTCAGCGGGCGTTGATGTATTCGACGAGCTCTTGGCGGTCCCGCTCGAGCTCGTCGATCCTGGCCTTGACGACGTCGCCGATGGACACGATGCCGACCAAGTGCCCGTCAACCACGACCGGCAAGTGGCGGACTCGCAGATCCGTCATCAGCGCCATCAGCGTGTCGACGTCATCGTCGAGATGGCAGGCTCGCACCCCCGTCGACATGATCGACTCGACGGTCATCTCTGAGACAGGGCCATCGACGAAGTTCATCGCCCTCACGATGTCTCGCTCAGAGACGATCCCCTCAATGGCGTCACCGTCCTCACTGACCACCAGCGCACCGATCGAGCGATAGGCCAACACCGAGAGTGCTTCTCGGATTGTGGCGTGACGACTGATCGTCGCCACAGTGGCACCCTTGCTCCGCAACACCTGAGCGATCTGCACCGCGCTCCCCCTTCATCTCTTCCAAGGGGCAACTGGCCCCTTGGAGCCTCCACTTCGCACCGTACGCTCAGGATGCGAGGATTCCTAGGGGTAAATTGAGAAATTTTTAAGAGACCCCGACGGGGCTCAGCCGATGGCGGCGATGCGGGTCAGCGACATGAAGCTGACCCAGTAGACGTCACGATCGAAACCAGGTGCGGGAAAGACCGGAGACTGCAGCAGGCTGGGAGTGTCCGCCCGGCCCTTCTCCTCACCGGTCGAAATATCGAGAATGACCACCTGCTCGAAGCCAACCGCCCGATCGAAGTGGGCGAGGAGCACTTCGCCGGTGTCCTCAAAGGTGAGCGGATGGCTGGCGTGCTCGAGGGGCTTGGTCCAGAGGACCTCAAGCGTGTCGGCGTTGAACGCGGTGACGATGCCGTTCCCTGAGTCGTAGCCGACCACGATGCGGCGAAGGCGATCAAGAGCTGGCGGGTTGGCGATCAACCCACCAGGGAGACCGCAGACCTCAGCCGACGACGCCTCGCCGGTCCGGCGGTTGATCCGGTGGAGTCGCAGTGGTGCGGTAGCGATACCCCGGTCACGAAACGATCCGTCGAAGGCATCGCTGCCATCGCCGTCGTCGAGCAGGAACGCCAGATCCCCGTCGAGGACTGCGTCCCATCCGTAGCCTTGGCCCTCCTCGGTCCGATACGCGAGACCGGGTCCATCCTGGACAAGGCGACCGTCATCGAAGAAGACACTGATGAGCGAGTCAGTCCCGACCACCACGATTTCGTTGCCCGACGCCGAGAGTCTCGCCACTGAGGGCTCGGTCAACTCGAGCGAACAGATGGTGTGTAGCGTCACCGGATCGAGGACGAGCAGTTCGCACGGCCGGACTGAGGAAGGATCGTGGCCTTGGAATGGGCCGGCGAAGTCCTTCGTCACGAGTTCGCCACCCGGCAGGGTCACAAAGCTGTTGTAGGGAACCTCACGCGGAAGCCGCACCGACGCTTCGAGGTCGAGATCCGCCGAAAGGCGATGGGCATGGTTCCCAAAGACCACGTGCAGGCTGCCATCGACGTGAGCCGCCATGCCACCGGGCCACATCGGCCCTCCTGGGAGGTCAGGGCTTCGCTTCACCGGCTCGAGGGTCACCGGGTCGAAGCGCTCCACAAAACTGACGGCATCGGGTGGGATGGTCGTGCGCAGCACGTAGGCCTCGCCTGGATCCCGCAAGACCACCATGGTGCCCATGATGATCTCGCGCGAGGTGGTCTCTAACGTCGTGGCGGCGGTGACGCCGAGGCCCGGGATCCCCTGCGGCGAGCCAAGGCGCAACGGTCCGCCATCCTCCGCCGGCCAGAGTCCCGGCCACAGACCAGGGGTCGTGGTCACGAGGCTCCCAAGATTCGCTGTCCAGTAGAGATCTGGATTCGGCGGACCTCGTCAGCGCTGAGGCCGCTCACCACCCGGAGGTGGTTCCAACCGTCATAGGAGAAGAGGGTGTCAAGGACAATCAGGGCCTCGGCCGCCCGTTCCCCAAGTGCATAGAACTCGTCTCGAAAGACTTCATTGATCTGCTCGCGCAACCGTGTCTGTGACTCTTCAAGCAGGGCATTGGTCGGGACGGTCTCGCGCAGGCGATTCCGGACGACTCGGGCCACTGGCGCCAAGTACGAGTACAGAGCTTCTCGGGTATCCGCGAGCTTCTCGAGCCGTGCGACAAGGTCCTTCGGCCGTGGCACTGGCAGTCGAGCGAGAGCGTACGCAGTGCGCATTCTGCTGTCGATGGCCGCCTCCATCATGGCGTCGACGTCGGCAAAGTAGCGAAAGACGCTTCGGGGTGAAATCTCCACCTTGTTCGCTACTTCCGCCACTGTCGGGCTGAGATTTCCCTCGGTCAGCAGCGAGATGAGCGCATCAATGACTGCATCTCGGTTCTTGAGGCGCCGGAGCGAGCGACCATCGATCGGATCGGGAGCCACTGGCTCCTCCTCTGACAGAGCAAACGAGGTGTCAGTCACGGCGCCATCCTAGGTGAGTCGTAGGCTTTGTCAACGAGGTCCGTCTCGCGTTCGGGAATGAGGACGGCACCTTTGGCGTTGTACGCCATGACTCAATTTGCAAGGAGAACCCCCTGATGACCACCGTTGCGCTTACCAAGGAAACGTTCGAGACCACCGTCCTCGGTGAAGGCATCGTCTTGGTGGACTTCTGGGCAGCGTGGTGCGGGCCATGCCGGGCATTCGCTCCAGTGTTTGATGCTGCCGCCGAGGACAACATCGACCTCACCTTCGCCAAGGTCGACACCGAAGCCGAACAGGAACTCGCCGGTGAGGCTGGGATCCAGTCGATCCCGACCCTCATGGCGTTCCGCGACGGCGTGCTGTTGTATCGAGAGGCTGGTGTTCTCCCCGCTGCCGCTCTCAGTGACCTGATCACACAGATCCGCGGCCTTGACATGGATCAGGTACGAGCCGAGATCGCAACTCAGAGCCCCGAAGGCTGAGCACCGAGACTTCTGCGATACCGAGGGCCTGACAAGGCGCACTCGGCCGAAGACCGATACCCTCACGTATCACCCGAAACCGGGGTAACGCGAGGAGCAATCGGTGCGAGGATCATCAAAGCTGCTGACGAGGTTGAGTGGCGCCGTGGTCGGCGCCATTATGGCGACGAGCCTCGCTCCCCTTACGGCCAGTGCCATGGTCGGCCTTCCCCACATCGAGGCGCACGGCTCCATCGACGAGGCCTACGTCGTCAACATCCCCCCGAGCGATGCCCTGGTGCTTCGAGATGGTTCCGACCAGGTCGTCGGTTCAGGAAACGCCGACAGCCTTGGAAGCCTGATTGTGAGGGACCTCACCCCAGGGAGTGGCTTTGTCTTCACTGACACCACGTCGGGGGCGACCTCCTTGCCGTTCTCCGTCCTTTCCACCACCAACACCCCTTTGCCCACTCTCTACAACCAGAAGCTGAAGAAGGGTTTGAACTACGTCACCATGCGCGACGGGGTCAAGCTGGCCATGACCGTGCGGCTCCCACCGGGCAAGAAGATGAGCGACGGTCCCTTCCCGACGGTGATGGAGTACTCGGGCTACGCCACCGCCGGCCCTGGCAGCCTCATCGACGTCCTCATTGGCGGCCACCCCAATGAGCTCGCTCCCAGCTCGTCGACCATGGTCGGCGCCTTGATCGCCCCGATGCTCGGCTTCGCCACTGTCAGTGTCCAGATGCGGGGATCAGGCTGCTCCGGTGGCGCCTTCGACCTCTTCGGTTACCCCTCGGACTACGACGGCTATGACGCCATCGAGACCATTGCCGCCCAGTCATGGGTGGCCCGCCACAAGGTGGCCATGGTGGGCATCAGTTACTCAGGGATCTCGCAGTTCGAGGTGGCCGGGACCCAGCCGCCATCACTGGCCGGCATTCTCCCCCTCAGCCCGACTGACGATCTGTTCTCGACCGGTTATCCGGGTGGGATCTACAACAACGGCTTCGCTGCCGGTTGGATCGCTGAGCGCATCCACGACGCCGTGGCCACCACTGGCCCAGGCCTCGGACAAGGTTGGGTGTGGCCCGAGATCCAAGCCGAGGGCGGACCGGGGACGTCCACCTGTTCAGCAAACCAGGCACTCCACGGGCAGTCCGAGAGTCTCTCGACCCTCGTCGGTCCGGGCCTTGTTCGTGACCCTCATCTGTTCGATCGGCGCTCGCCCGTCGAATGGGCCAAGCACATCACTGCCCCGGTCTTCCTCGTTGGCGCGCTCCAAGACGAGCAGACCGGGCCCCAGTGGCCAGCATTGATCACCGCGCTGGCCGACAACCCCAAGGCCTACGCCACCATGATCAACGGCGGCCACATCGACTCACTTGGCCCGGCCACCATCTCGCGCTGGCTCGAGTTCCTCGACATCTACCTGAAGAACGAGGTCCCGACGCCCTCAGCTGTGCTCCCCATCCTGGCGCCGCTCCTTGAAGCCCAAGCGACTGAAGGAGCCAAGGTGATGCCCATCCCAGAGATCCGTTTCACCAGTCTCCCCAACGTCGCCGCCGCACGGGCGGCCTTCAAAGCCGAGAACCCGAGGGTCCGCGTACTCTTCGATAACGGCGGGACCGAACTCGGAAAGGGCAGCCTCAAGCCTGCCTACGAAGCGGGATTCGCTAGCTGGCCTCCGGCCGGTCGTGTGACCACGTGGAATCTCGCCCCCGGTGGGCTCCTGACCAAGGGAGCCGCCGACGCAGGAACTGACGCCTTCACACCAGCGCCAGAGGATCGGCCAGCGACGTCACTTCCCTCCGGGAACCCGTGGGCTGCCGAACCCGCATGGAACTGGACCCCGGTGCCGGTGGCTGACGGTGTGGCTTATGACACCCCAGCGTTCACCAAGGACACCACCATTGTCGGAACAGGCACCCTCATCCTCTCCCTCAAATCGACGGCAGGAATCACCGACCTCCAAGCGACAGTGACCGAGGTCAACAAGAAGAAGACCCGTGAGTCCTATGTCACCTCAGGGTTCGTGAGCTCGAGCTTCCGTACCCTTCTGCCTTCGAGCATGCCCCTGTGGCCGTCGCTGGACTTCACGGCAACTGGTCCTGATCTCACCCCAGGCGAGTACTCCAACGTCACCATCCCAATCGATCCGATCACTCACACCTTCCGGGCCGGGACCTCGTTGCGCATCGTGATCTCCGCTCCCGGTGGTGATCGTCCATCGTGGAGATTCGCCTCGCCCTCGACCGGACACAGCGTGACCGACACCATCAGCCTCGGCGGCAACTCCAGGCTCACGATCAACCGCGTCTCAGGCGTGACCGCCGCTGCCCAACCAGCCTGCGGGGCAGATCGTGGCCAGCCGTGTCGGGCGTACCAGGGCCTCACAAACCAGATCAAGTAGTGCTCTCACACCAATGACGAGCACGTCTTCGTGACCAGCCTCCTCCTCACTGTCCTTCCCTTGGCTCTCGGGGCGGCGGTGAGCCCCATGCTCTTCGGCATCGAGGTACTCGCCCTTACCTCCAAGGAGCACTCCCGTATCCGGGGCTGGATGGTCGCTCTCGGGGCCTTCTCGCTCCTGATGGCCTTCGCCGCCGTTGTCATCGTGCTCGGGAGCTCACTGCCCACCGAGCATCCCCATCCCCATATCGACGCCGCCATTGACCTCACCGCTGCCGTTGCCTTGGCCATCCTTGCTGGCCGGACTCTGTTGCGGAGCCGGCATCCCCGGCCCGCCAAGACCCCGGGGCTCACTGACCGGCTCGCCACGGCGTCGACCGCACAGTTCTTCGTCGCTGGCATGGCAGCAATGGTGCTGAACGCATCGAGTCTTGTCCTGTTCGTCCCTGCTCTCCGAGCAATCACCCGATCACATGCGGGCATCGATGCCACGATCACCTGCTTCGTGGTTCTGGTGGTCATCACGCTGATCACCGTCTGGCTCCCCGTGGGGGCAGTCACGGTGCTGGGCCACCGGGCCGACCCTGCTCTTCGAGCGATGGGTGGCTTCATGGATCGCCATGCCGCGGCGATCACGATCGTCATCGAATTCGTGTTCATCGTCTACCTGACGATCAAGGGTGCCGGCGAGCTCCTCTAGCCATCACGTGACACAGCGACCGACGAGGTGGGCTCGCGTTGATCGCCAACCAGTTTCACGCTGAGCTTCACGGCCTTGACCGTCGACATCCCCGCTGCATACAGGCCGGCCCCACCAGTGAGCAGGACAAAACCGAGCAGGTGAGTCCTCGGAAGACCAAGGAAGACAATCCCGATTCTGGCGATGACGAAGCCTGGCGTCATAGCCACTGCGCTCAAGGTGCCCGAGACCGCAATGGACCCAATCCGCTCCTTGGTCGTGAGCTTCTGGGGGGCCGCTCCGATGATCCGGGCAGGAACCGCGACGAACGAAATCAGCATCACCACGATGGCCAGGCTCAGGAGGATCGCGAACCACACGTGACCAAGCCTCGGGCTAAGAAATCCCGCCGTGGCCAGTGGGACGCCGATGGCGAGGCCGGCGGCGAGCCAAATC
>JBAXAR010000037.1:0-17350 GCA_037142475.1 Actinomycetes bacterium | reverse complement strand
GCGTTTGCTGGTCTGCTCCGCGTCTTGTACTCGGCCTTCGGCACGCAGTCAGCTACGTGGCAGCCGATTATCTACTCGCTGGCAGTGGCGTCGCTCATCTTGGGTTCTCTCGTTGCCCTCCAGCAGCGCGACGTCAAGCGAATGCTGGCCTACGCGTCAATTAATCACACCGGCTTCATTCTCATCGGCGTCGAGGCCGCAACGGTTCGCGGTCTCTCCTCGTCGCTCTACTACCTCTTCGCTTATTCGATCATGACGGTTGGAACCTTTGGAATCATCTCGCTCCTCGGTGGCAAGGGTGACGCTGACCATGATCTCGCTCGCTACCGGGGTCTGGCGCGGCGCCAACCACTTCTCGGTGGCGCCCTGGTCGTCTTGCTCCTCGCTCAGGCGGGAGCGCCCTTCACGACAGGTTTCCTCGCCAAGTTCGGCGTGGTTGCGGCGGGGATAGAAGCCGGTAGCTGGCCTCTTGCCCTCGTCGCCATGGTGGACGCTGCGGTGTCGGTGGCGTTCTACCTGCGCACCATTGTCCAGGTCGTTACACCGGTCATTCCGGACATCGACGACACCACCGTGGCGATGCCTTCGGGTGCTGCTGCGTCGACCCAGGGGGCCAACAGCGCCCTTCTGCTCGAAGACACGGTGGAGACTGGCGTACTCGAGACGCCAACGACGGTGGCCGTCCCGGTCGTCGCCGGCGTGGGCATCGGAGTTGCTGCGATCGTGACTGTGTTCTTCGGTGTGTTCCCGGGCCCCCTTCTCGACCTCGCTCGAGCAGCCACCCTCTCGTTCTTCGGCTAAATCCTGCGTCGGGACCGCCCCCTATGAGACGGATCGCCATCGCCACCTGTACCGAGCTGCCGGTCGCCGACGACGATTCTGAGCTTCTGGCCAGAGCGCTCAACGATCTCGAGATCGAAGGGGTCCCCTGCATCTGGGACGATCCTTCCGTCGCCTGGGGGGACTTCGAGATGGTGGTGCTCCGATCCACGTGGGATTACACGGCGAAACATGCTGCGTTCCTCACCTGGGTCGACTCTCTGGTTCGAGTGGAGAACCCGGCGGCGGTGGTGCGGTGGAACACCGACAAGCACTACCTCGCCGACCTCGCTTCCCGGGGAATTCCGGTCGTACCAACGGCCTTTCCGGCCGATGGGCACTCCCTCGAGATTCCCGACGCTGATCGCTTCGTGGTGAAGCCCACGGTGGGGGCTGGTTCGATTGGGGCGGAGCGCTTTGAGCGGCACCAGCGTGATGAGGCACTGACTCACATGGCGAACCTGCAGCAAGCCGGACGAGCCGCAATGGTCCAGCCCTATTTGGAACTTGTTGATGATCTAGGCGAGACCGGGATCATTGTCATCGATGGTGAACCGAGCCATGCGATTCAAAAGGCCCCGATGCTGGTGGTGAGTGAGCTGGATCGAACCGGTCTTTTCCGGACGGAATCAATTCGACCACGAGAGCCCTCTGCGGCCGAGGTCCGCCTTACTCATCAAGCGCTTGGTGTGGCGGGATCACTCCTCGGGCTACCCGGCCCCCTTCTCTATGCTCGGGTCGACATGCTTCCGACACCCGACGGCCCAGTGGTTATCGAGCTCGAGCTCACGGAACCATCATTGTTTTTGAGCCACGACGCCGACGCGTCCGGGCGCTTCGCGAGGGCTCTTTCCAGGCGCCTATCCTGACCCCTCGCTCTCCTCATTGTGGTCGTTCGACGATCTCAGAATGAATCGTGGGAGTGCGACGAGCGCCTCTGAACGAACGGCGCTAGAAGCCGCCGGATTCGTTCGTCTCCACCGGCCTGCCCGCCAGGAGGTCGACGGGGACCATGGTGCCTGGACGGTTGGTGGGGTCTTGGGTGAGAAAACGTCCAATGACTGGGATCTCGGTCAGGGACTCCGCTCGCAGACTTGCCGCGACAGTCGGCACGAATGCCTCAGGCGAGGCGTAGACGAGGTAGCGAGCCAACCAGATCGGCATGTACTTCTCGTTGAACCGCCAGAGGGTCTCGATGGGGAGGATCGACGAGAGCTTCTTCAGCCCCCACCGTTCGATCCTTTGGGTGGTTCCACTGCCCTTCTCTCCATCGAGGATGGATCGAAAGGCCGAGAAGTTCAAGGACAGCCCGGTGGCCCCCGTGGCCTTGAGGTGGGCAATCGTCTGACACAGGGCATAGTCGAGCAGGCCATTGGGGTGCTCGCCAGGATCTCTGCGCATGAGGTCAAGGGAATAGCCGCCGATGGCGGGTGAGGGAACGAATTGGCACATCGCCGCCGGTCGTCCTTCGGCGTCAGCCACGATGGTCAGGAGCAAGCCGGTGTCCTTGGGGTCGAAGAGGCGTCCGAGCATCATCGAGAAGCCCCGTTCGTCCTCACCTCGGCGATTCATCCCCATCAGCTCGGCAAGAACGGGGACCCGAGCCGGATCGATGCTGGAGGGATCCAAGAATTCGACGGTGTAGCCGTAGCGAGCAAGGCGGGTGTTTGCCTGTCGAAGCCCCTTCATCTTGCCCCCATCGAGCGAGAAGGTCTGAGGATCGACCACGGCCTCATCGCCGAGGTAGAGCCACCGCATCCCGCACTGGTCGTAGATCGGAAGCCACTGCTCGCCGGCCCCCACGACTGCGACCCCCCAGCCGTGGGCATCGCAGAAGGAGCGAAAGGATCCCCATACCTGGGTTTGCTCCGCCACGGGGCCGATCGGGTCTGGCGACACGAGGCAGATTCCTCCATAGACGGCATAGGCGACCACCGAGTCTCCGTAGAAGAAGAACTGTTTGTCGTCGCGCAATGCGAAGTAGTCGAGCGTGCCGCGTCCGTGTCGACGAACGATGTCGCGGGCTCGGACTTGTGCCGCCCTGCGCTCCGGGCCCGAGTGGTGCTCGGAGAGACGCCGGTCGACCACGGGCCGGGTCGCGAGGTAGAGCAGTGTGGCGATCACGCCGATTCCAACTGCCAGCATCGTGGGGTACACGAAGTCATCAATCCTGTCGGGAAGGACGACCGTGGTGAGACCAATGAGGCGCTCGGTGACCCCAAGAAGCACGAGTGGCCATGCCGGGAGGGCCCCGGTACGAAGGTTGGAGAGTTCGACACCGAGGAAGGCGGCGCTGATTGCCACTCCGAGAACGATCCCAACCACAGGAAGTGCAGCCGACAGCGACTGACGGTCGGTGGTTCCAGTGAAGCGCCGTCGCTGGATGACAAGAAAACCCAGGACGGCGATGGTGATCGCTACCGATCCGAAACTCGCGGCGTGGGCGAGGTGCAAGGCGGTCGAGCCGGCCAGGAGCAACACGGCAGTGAGCCACGCCCGACGCTGCCCCCGTAATACCCCTCGGGACAGCATCACTAAGGCGAGTCCGATGAAGGCCACCGCAACCGCGGCACTCTGCGAGACCCCCAGTGGCAGGTAGGTCAATACCGTGTGGAGCCTCCCTCGGAGGGGCGGGACGACCGCCGTCAGGAGGTCGAGGAGTCCGGTGATGAAGATCGAGGCTGCGCCAATGCGGCGCACTCGCCGGGTCATTCGCTGGGTGGCGGCAAAGTCAGGCGGGGGAGGCCAGCTCCCACCAGTGGGCCACGAAGCCACCCTTCGAACTCCAGGTGCCGATGGTGGGGTTGGTCGTGCCGCCTCGCCGGCGATGAGTCCTTCTATCCGTGACTGGGGCGGGAGCATCTCGTCTCGGAGGACCAGCATCACGTGAAGATCAGCGCCAGTTTCGATCTCAAGGCCGGACTCCTGGCGGTGCGTGACAAACACGGGGGCTGCGCCGAATCGGCCATGGTGCTCTCGGGCGACGTCGGCTGTTGCGCCAGGTGAGCAGAAGAACCCGGCATCGAGGTGGGTGAGCGATGCCGTCATCATTCCGCCGACGACCGCCCCAACACCACCGCCTGCCAGCCAAGCCCGAGTGGTGTCGAGCGATGTTTGATCAGCGGTCCCACTTTCCGCCACCGAACCCCGGTCTGCTGGGACCGATACGGCGCCCTCTCGGTTCTTGAACCGTCGGCGAACCAAGACGGTGGCGACAATGCCGACGCCGATCTCGGCGATCACGATGGAGGCCACAATCAGGAGCAGCCGAAGGTGCCAGGGGGCAGTGGTCACCCTGACAATGACCCGGTGGCCGCGATCGATGCGCTCGAGATTGGTCGCCACGAAGGTGAAGCTGGTGATGATCGCCGCCAACAAGGCGACCACCGGCGGAACCCAAAGAAATCTCGAGAATCGACGGTAGATGGTCCGTGAACTCGAAAATCGTCGAGCGAGGGCTGGGTCCTCGAGGCGGTCGATGTCGTCGAACCACGGCCGGGAACGTTCGTCATCGAGCAGGCCCGTCAATGAGGAATCTCCGGACTGTTCAGCAGAGACGAGAACATCTCGGACTCCCGCGCCGGTCTGGCACTCAAGGACGACACTCGTGCTCACTTCGATCCCCGTATCCTCAAGCAACGCCTGCCCCGGCGAGCCGAGCAGCGAAACGTCCCTTGACCCGGGAATGACGATCACCCGACGACCTGAGATGGTCAGGAACGAGCCAATCGAATCGGTGAACCGTGGGTGAGCGGCGAGGGTGGTGGCGACGTCACCGCTACCGGGAGTGTCGAACAGGTTGCCGGCAATGATCACGATGCCGGTTCCCTGCCATCGGTCTAACTCGTGAGCCACCGAGGAAACCGATGCCTCGGAACCAGCTGTCGGCGTGGGGGTGAGAAGAAGATCAGCCTTGACGAGGACACGGCTCCCGAGCGGTACAGCGATCTCAAGGCGGTGCTCGGTAGGGGGGCTGAAACTCATTGACCCCATGGTGTCACCTTCCTTACCCCTGATGCGTGCCAGCCTGAGAGGCCGGCACGCGCCGGTAGAGTTGAGCCACGATGACTGCTCCTGAACTGATCGGAAACTGGCGCTACCGCGAGAAGCCACTCGATCCGGGCCGCACTGTTGTCTTTGATATCGACGGCGTTCTTTCGGACGCAACAAGCCGCCAGCACTTTCTCGAGCGAGGTCGTCGTAACTGGGACGCCTTCTTCGAGGCCTGCGGCGAGGACGCAATCATCGAGGAAATCGCTCGATTGCTTGAACTCCTCGACTCCAGCCTCCAGGTGGTCCTTCTGACGGGCCGGCCACTGCGGGTTCGACCTCAGACCCTTGCCTGGCTGGAACACTTTGGTCTTCGCTGGGATCTACTGATCATGCGTGATTGGGGTGATTACTCCCACGTCACCGCGTTCAAGCGAGCGGTGGTCGAGGACCTACGGGCCACCGGCCACGACATTCAGTTGGCGCTCGAGGACGACCCTCAGAACCACGCGATGTACGTCGCTGAGGGAATCCCCTGCGTCTACATCCACTCTGGCTACTACGAGGACGACTGAGTCTTGCGCCGGGCACGAACTTGGCCGGCGAGAAGGCAGGCCGCGGCGACAATGATGAGCGGCAGGTCGCCACATCGCGTATAGGCGGTGTCTCCATCTCGAAGGGCGACGGTACCGAGGAGTGCGACTTGCTTGCTCAGCGCGGTTCGACTCGTGACGACCCCATCGTTCGAGATGAATGCGCTGTAGCCCGTGGGTGACGCCTGGACGAGGTCTCTCCCTCGCTCGACCGCTTGGATCTGAGCGGCAGCGAGCTCCTGTGCAGGCATCTGGGCTGAGGGATAGGAAGTGGTGTTCGTCGGGACCACCAGCAATTCAGCGCCGTGATGCACGACGTCTGCACTTCGATCAGAGAAGAAGACTTCGAAGGAAATGAGAATACCGAGCCGGCCAGCGGCGGTCGTGAGGACCTCGTGGCCGGTGCCGACGGTGGCATCGCGTGCGACACCGCTGAGGTCGGCGACCCTCGAGAACAGGCCCCGAGCGGGGACGTATTCGCCGAAGGGGACACGGTGGACCTTGAGAACTCGTCCTGTCACCTGGCCTTCAGCGTCGAATGCGACCACGAAGTTGTCGAACTGTGAGACACCGTGTGGCGTGGTGACGCCGGCGAGGAGGGTGGTTGAGATCCGTCGTGCCTGAGTCGACAGGGCCGCCTGCTCGGGGGAACCTGCGAATCGAGTGCTGAGGCCGACGACGTCCTCGGGCAGGACGGTGAGTGCGGTGCCCGGGGGAACGGCTTCGGTGGCCCTGAGCGTGGCATCAGTCACCGATGCTGGATCTACCTGCTGGGCCGACGTTCCTCGTTCACCGCCACCTTGGACGGCGGCGGTCGCCACGAGGCGCGTTGGTGTGCCGCCCGAGGGACTCAGGAACCCGGTCAGCCCGACGACGACCACGACGCCGAGGAGGCCGAGGCCGTGGACGGCCCTTCTGGCAGCGTCAGAGCCGTTTCCGGCTCTCGCGGCAAGCGAGGTGCTGAGGATCCGAGCACCGGCTGCCGCGACGACGATTGCCATCATGATGCCGACCGGACCTCCAAGTCGGGCGATGTCGAGGAGAGGCCCATTGGTCTGTCCTAAGGGCAGACCCCCGATCGGGAGGCCACCGAGCGGCCATCGTTCACGGAGGAGCTCGGCCAAGGTGAGGGCGCCGATCGCGCTGAGCGTCCGACCTCGTCCCGGCGTCATTGCCGCACCCGCTGCGGCAAAGAAGAGCGCCTCGATACCCATGAGAACGAGGGCGCCGTACCAATTGAAGTGCTGTGCCCACCACAAACCTGGGACGAATAATCCGAGACCGAAGGCGAACCCGGTCAGTGAGCGACGGGAAATCGCATGCTCTTCGCATGCCAGCAGCAGCATTGCCACCCCCAGGATTCCGACAGGCCAGAATCCGAACGGTGGCAGTGACATCGATGCGACGATCCCGCCGAGGAGCCCGGCGAGCAGCGAGGCCACGGTGACAGATCGAGCGAGCCGAGAAAGCATCATCGATCAAGATTGAGTGCCGAAGAAATTGATCGACCTGCCGCTCTTCCTGAGGCGATGCAGGCAGGGACGCCGACCCCTCGATACGCCGCTCCACAGACTGCAAGACCCGGGAGCCGGGCAACGCCGGCCTCGATGCCTGCGACTCGCATGAGGTGGTTCACCCGGTATTGCGGCAGCGACTCGTTCCACCGTGAGACGCGAGATGCCAGGGGGACGCCGACCCCATCGAAGAGCACGGCCATCTCGTCGAGGGCTGCTGCGGTCAAGGCCTCGTCTGACAGTGACGCCATCCGAGTGTCATCAATCCGTCCGACTGAAGTGCGGAGCAGAATGCGTCCCGGTCGTTTCTGGTGGGGCCACTTTCGATCGAGGAACGTCAGCGCAGTCGTTAAGAAGCGCTCACCGGCCCGTGGCCCGATGGGAATCGGTGTACCGGGAGGCACTAAGACACCAGTGCCGTGCTCGGGCAGCGTGACGGTACCTTCGGAGAACTCGAAGGTGATGACCCCGACGCTCGAGTACTCAATCTGGTCGAGAAGCGCCGCCACCTCAGGGTCGAGAGGCCGGAGGATCGATGCCGTTGCCGCCGATGGGGTGGCAAGGATCACCGCATCGGCTGAGGTGGTGGTGGCTGCTGATTCGACGGCCCAGGAGGTTGGGGTTCCCTGTTGCCTCCGTAGGCTGGAGATCTCGGTGCCCATGACAAACCTGACCCCTCGGGACTCAAGGAGGGCGCGGAGAACGTCGGGGAGTGATCCCATCCCGGCCTCCAAGGTGACGAATGCGGGCGCCTCGGTTCCGTCACCGCCGGCGTCGGTGCCGTTCTCAGAGTCGCCAGATGGACTCTGAGCCGGTCCGGGCACCACCGGCGCCGATTGATGGCGCAGGGCGGCCATCAGGCCGCCGCGCTGCTGGGCGGCGCTGAGGAGAGGAGGAAACATAGCGGCGGCACTCATCTCAGCCACCCGGCCGGCGATGATGCCTCCGATCATCGGGTCGACAAGGGTCGAGACCACCTCGGGGCCAAGTTTTCGCCCGACGAGAGCACCGATGGTTCGGTCTTGGAGGGGCCCTCGAGAGGCGGGGCGAGGGGCGATCACGTCAAGCAGTGCCCTCAAGAGCCCCGCTGGGCTGAGGACCCGGCTCCGGCGAAGGGCATTCCAGTCGGTGGGTATGCCAAGTTGCAGATTCTCGGGGAGGGAGCGGAGGCGCCCTCGGGCCCAGACAGAGGCTCCGGAAGCGGCGATCGGGCGTAGGTCGCCCGAGAGCCCAAGTTCCTCGCAGAGATCGACGGCCTCGCGTCGTCGGGCAAGGACGCCATCGGGGCCAGCGTCAACCTGAATGCCACCAACGGTGGTCATCTCAAGTTTCCCCCCCACGCGCTCTGACGTCTCGATTACCGTCACGAGTGGACCGGACGTGCCGAGCGGCACCCTGCCTCCGGTCAGCTCGTAGGCGGCGGTCAACCCGGCGATCCCGGCCCCGACCACGACAACTTCCCGGCTTCCCGGTGTCGCCATGGTTAGGCGGACACCTCAAGGACGCGGGTGGCGAGGACATCAAGGAAACGAGGGTCGTCATTGAGCGAGGCTGTTCTCGTGAGAACGATCCCAGCTGCGGCCGCCGCCGCCTGTGCCTCGACGTCGACGTCATAGAGGACTTCGAGGTGATCGGCGACGAAACCGACCGGGCAGATAACCACGGCGTCGATGCCTCGTTCTGGCAGGCCCTTGATGACGTCGAGGATGTCAGGACCGATCCAAGGGTCAGGGGTTCGCCCAGCACTCTGCCAGGCAATCTCGTAGGCCCCGATTCCGGCAGCGTCCGCTATTTTCTGGGCTGAGTCAGCGAGCTGGTCGGGGTAGGGATCCCCAATCTCGAGGATTCGCTGGGGCAACGAATGAGCGGTGAAGAGGGTGAGTGCTCCAGCCCTTCGCTCAGTGGGGATCTGGGCGATGGCGTCCTGCACGCGTGCCGCCATGAGTTCAGCAAACCCTGCTGTGTCGTACCACTGGTCGATTCTGATCAGCGTGGCGTGCCTCTCAAGGGCGACGGCGGCCCGATTGAGATATTCCCCTGAGCCCATCGTGGCCGAGTGAGGGGTCAGGGTCATTCCCACCACGGTGGTGATGCCGTCATCGATGAAAGATTGGGCGGCGACCTCAATGCTGGGTTCGGTGTACTTCGATCCGAAGCGGACGTCGAAGCGACCCGGTGCTCGCCTCTCAAGGGCCGCAGCCAAACCGCGGACTTGTGCGTCAGTTCGCTCGCCGAGCGGTGAGATGCCTCCGATGGCGTCATAGCGACGGACGAGATCCGCGAGCTGCTCGGCGGTGGGGGCTCGCCCATGACGAATCTTTGTGTAATACGGCTCGACTTCCTCGCGATTGGCGGGTGAGCCGTAGGCCATAACCAGAACTCCGATGACGTCGCTCATCGAGCCGTCTCCTTCTCAGCGATTGCTCTACCTTCGGCGTGGACTAGGTCGACCACGGCCTTCATGGTGTCGGGATTTGTTTCAGGGAGAACGCCGTGACCAAGGTTGAAGATATGGCCCGGCGCATGGGCTCCTCGGCGCAGAACATCCCGTGCCTCCTGCTCGACCACTGGGATCGGAGCGAGGCAGATCGCCGGATCAAGGTTCCCCTGGAGGGGTCGATCACCAATCCGTAGCGTTGCGTCATCGAGCGGAACCCTCCAGTCGACGCCGATGACGTCGGCCCCTGAGGTGGCCATCGAGCTCAGGATTTCTCCCGTGCCAACTCCAAAGAGGATCCGTGGCACGCCGAGCGCTCCGAGCTCCGACATGACTCGTTGCGTCGAGGGGAGAGCGAAGCGGCGGTACTCGTGGGGGCTGAGCGCCCCGGCCCATGAGTCAAAGAGCTGGAGCGCCTGGGCCCCTGCGTTGACTTGGGCGGTGATGAAGGCGATGGCGAGATCAGCAAGCGCCTCACAAAGATCTGTCCAGAGCGCAGGGTCAGTGTGCATGAGTGCCTTGACCTTGGAGAAGGTTCGAGAAGGCCCTCCTTCGACGAGGTAGCTCGCGACAGTGAAGGGTGCTCCAGCGAACCCGATCAATGGCGTGGTGACCGGGTCGAGCTCTGCGGCAAGGATCTTGACCGTCTCGACGACATGAGGGATGTCGACGTCTGGTTCGAGCGGTCGCAGCCTCTGCAGATCGTCTCGTGAGGTAAACGGCTGTTCGGCCACAGGGCCTCGCCCTGGGACGACATCGATGCCGAAACCGATGGCCGCGACGGGAACCACGATGTCGCTGAACAGAATTGCGGCGTCGACGCCGTAGCGCCGAACGGGCTGAAGCGTCACTTCGGCCGCGATCTCAGGGATGGCGATGGCCTCAAGGATCGACCCGGTACCCCGGGCGGCCCGGTACTCGGGCAGCGAGCGTCCCGCTTGGCGCATGAACCAAACCGGGGTGCGCGACGGAACCCGACCTCGACACGCGTCGAGGAATGGACTTGAAGGTGTCGATGCGGTCACGAAATCGGTTCGATAACCACGGCCGTGCCGTATGCGCAGATCTCAGAGCCCATGTCGGCGATCTCTCCTGAGTCGAACCGAAATGCGATCACGGCGTTGGCTCCCTTGGCTTCTGCTTCGGCCTGCATGCGCTCCATGACCTCCTGGCGGCTGGTTTGAAGGTTCTTGGTCAGCCCCTTCAATTCGCCGCCCTTGAGGGCCTTGAAACTGGCACCGATATTCGAGAAGGCATTTCGAGATCGAACGGTCAGGCCGAAGACCTCCCCCTTGACCTCGGTGATCCGATACCCCGGGACGTCATTCATGGTCGAAACCAGCATGTCGGAATCCTTTTCTCGTGCTCCGCTCCCATCGTAGGGCTCAGCCTGAGGGCGAGGAGCGACCGCCTTGCGGTGTCGATGCCCTGACCACCTAGACTCAGACGTCCCCCATTCTAAAGACCGACAAGGGATCCACCGTGGCCGCTGAGCGTGACATCGTCGAGGAGCAGTCCTTCTTGGACCGTGCATACGACGCGCTCGAATGGATGCGGGTCGAGGCGCGCAAGATGCTCGACGAGGTCATCGATACGGGCCGCGGCGGGACGTTTCAGTCCCGAACCGAGCGCGACATCGTGGTCCGCACAAGCCTCGCCCGACTCGAGCACCTCGAAGTGGGTGATCAGCCCCTGACCTTCGGCCGGATCGATGTCGCCGGCGAAGACCCCTCGGCACCTGAGGTGTTCCACATTGGTCGCCTAGCAGTTTCGGATGATCGTCGAGAGCCGATGATCGTCGACTGGCGAGCTCCGGTTGCAGAACCCTTCTACCGAGCCACAGGCCTTGACCCACAGGGCCTCGTCAGGCGGCGCCACCTCTCAATCAGCCATCGCAACGTGGTGGGGGTCGAAGACGAGTACTTCGCAACCCCCGAGGCCCCCGGCGTCGTCCCCGGAGCAGTGGGTGAAGGCCTTGTGGGCGGCGGGATGGGTCTTGGTGGCCCCGGAGCGCTTCTCAGTGCCCTTGGCCAGGCCCGAACGGGCCAGATGTCTGACATCGTGGGCACGATTCAGCGCGAGCAGGACGAGATCATCAGGGCGCCGCTGTCGGGCGTTCTCCTCGTGCAGGGAGGTCCCGGGACCGGCAAGACGGCGGTCGCCCTTCATCGGGCCGCCTATCTCCTCTACACGCATCGGTTCCCGCTCGAGCGCCAAGGTCTTCTGGTCGTCGGCCCGAATCCGCTGTTCCTTCGCTACATTGAGCAGGTCCTTCCCTCGCTTGGTGAGACTGGGGTCACCCTCTCGACGATCTCGGGGCTTGTCAGCGAGGCGAGGGTGAGGGGAACCGAGTCTGAGCCGGTTGAACGGCTCAAAGGAGACCCGAGGATGGCGCAGGTTGTGGCCCGTGCGGTGAGGACCCGCCAGCGACCGCTGAAGGAAGATGTGCTGATCCCCTTTGGGGCTTCGACCCTCCGCTTCCGAGCGTCCACCTCAGCCGACATCGTTGGGCGAGCGAGGCGCCGGCCTGGAACGCATAACGCTCGGCGACGCTTCGTCGAAGCCGAGGTCATGGGGGCGCTGGCGTCACAGTATCGATCGCGCCGAGGCTCGGAACTCAGTGATGAGGAGTTCGACCTCGCTGATTTCTCGCGCCAGATCCGCCAGATGCCAGAGATTCGAGAGGCGCTCCGCCGGATGTGGCCAAGGCTTTCGGCCCACGAGCTGCTCCATGACCTCTTTGGTGCGGCACCCCTGATCCGAGTCGCCTCAGAGGGGATCCTGAGCGAGGACGAATATGTGTTGCTCCAGCGTGATCGGTCAGTATCGCTTGACGCTGTGGCATGGACCGTCGCCGATATCGCTCTTATCGACGAGATTCGCCCCTTGCTGGGATCGAGGGCGGTGAGCCGACCGAAGCGGCGTGTCGAGAAGCCGAGCAATGACGCTGGTTGGCCTCAAGGTCTTGATGGCAGTGACCCGGTGGGCCCGGATCCCGAAAAGGACGAGATCCGCGCCTTTGGCCACATCGTGGTCGATGAGGCGCAGGATCTCTCGCCGATGCAATTGCGCATGCTGGCGCGGCGGTCGCTGTCGAACTCGATGACACTGGTGGGAGATATCGCACAGGCAACGGGATGTTGGGCTCCTTCGAGCTGGGACGAGATCACTGAGCACCTTGGGGTGACGAAGGCCCCCCACCGGGTGGATCTCACGGTCAGCTATCGGACGCCGTCTGAGGTCATCGAGGTTTCTCGCCATGTTCTCGATGCTGCCGGTACCGGACTCGTCGCACCTCGCCCGGTTCGTCAGGTGGGCGAACGACCGTGCCTCGAGCTCGTCAGTCCGGACGCGTTGGTGGCCAGAGTTGTTGCCGCCACGCGAGACGAGGTCGAGCGTGTTTCGCCGGGTCACGTTGCGGTGCTCGCGCCGAGGTCCATGCTGAGCCTTCTGGCTGCTGGCTTCGAAGGATCTGGGGTGAACCCCGTGGACCCGGCTGCACCTGGTGGTCCGGGTCTGGCCGCGCCGCTTGTTCTCATGGCCACAGACCAAGCCCACGGTCTTGAATTCGACGGTGTGGTCATTGTCGAGCCCGCCGAGGTGGCGGCTCGAGGGGCTGAGGGCACGGCGGGTGAACACAAGCCGACCTACCGAGGACTCAGAACGCTCTACGTGGCGATGACGCGGCCCACCCGACGACTTCGAATGGTCGGTTCCCGGGCCTTTCCGGTCGACCTGCCGGAGGGTGCGTTGGAGATCCCCGACGAAGAACGCACGGATACCGGCACCGGCTGAGTACGATCCGTGGAGCAGATTTGGCGCATGCCGATCACTGTGGACTAGGAAAGAGAATCGTGACGCAAGCACTGACGACAGACCCACCTGTTCGCAGGCAGAAGATCGTCCACGATCGCCCTCCAATGTTGGCGATCGGGATCATGATCTGGCTGGGTTCAGAATTGATGTTCTTCTCAGGGCTCTTTGCTGCCCTCTTCACCATTCGGGCACACCTCGCCGTCTGGCCACCGGAGGGGACCGAACTCGACACACTCCAAGCGGGGATCTTCACGATCATCCTCGTTGCATCGTCAGGCACGATGTGGATGGCGGTCTGGCACGAGGAGCACATGGAGCGGGTCAAGGCTCGGAAGTGGGTCGTGATCTCCTTGGTCATGGGTGTTCTCTTTGTCGGAAACCAGGTCTACGAATGGGTGAACCTGACGACTCGCTGGTACACGAACTCCTACGGGTCGGTCTTCTACATCACGACAGGCCTCCACGGCCTCCACGTGTTCATCGGTCTGCTGGCCATGTGCCTGCTCTTGGGCCGCATGCGCGGTAAGGGTGGGGACCCCGGCGAGCTTGCCGCCTTCCAGGGCGTGTCGTATTACTGGCACTTCGTTGACGTCGTCTGGGTCGGCCTGTACGCCTGCCTCTTCCTCCTAAAGTGAGCGCCATGAGTGCATCTCTGACCCGCCGGCTCATCCTGCCCGCCATGGTGCTCGGCACCACGCTGCTCAGCGGCCTTGCCCTGTTCTCCGGGGGAGGCGCATCAGCCGAACCAGGGACCACCGCAGAACCACTTCTCATCTCATCGAAAGTCGCCACGGCGCAGGCTCAGGTTCGAGCCATCGCTCCACCGGCGGCCTACCAAACGGGGCGCGAGAACTCCGGTTCGGCAAACTCTTCGGTTCAGGTCTACAAGAACGGATCCCTTGTTTCCTATGGGAACAAGCACATCACGTATGTGGCGCCGCCCAAGGATCTGATTCCCCTCGGCGAGGCGCTCTACATGCAGAACTGCGCCAGCTGCCACGGGACAAAGGCCAATGGAGTTGCCGCCGACAACACCCCCGGTGGGTACCCGAACCTTCGAGGCCTTGGACCGGCAACCATCGACTTCTGGATCGAGTCGGGACGGATGCCTGCAGCCGATCCTCGTGAGGTCCAAGCCGGACGCAAGACCCCGAAGCTCTCGACTGAACAAGCGCACGCCATCGCAGCATGGGTGAACTCGCTTTCTCCAGCGACGCCCTACATCCCGATCGTCCACTCTCCTGGCACCGCGGACACCTCGGATGGCTTTTCACTGTTCGCCCTGAACTGTGCGGCGTGCCACACCATCACTGGTGGTGGTGATGCTCTGGCGAAGAACACGTACGCCCCGAGCCTCCGGAACATTCCATCGACCCAAGTCGCCGAAGCCATCAGGACTGGACCCGGCAACATGCCTCGTTTCACCGGCAACTTGAGCGACGAGCAGGTTCGCAACATCGTCGGGTACGTGACTGGCAACATCCAGCACCCTGTCAACCCCGGTGGCTTCGGCCTCGGTGGACTGGGACCCGTGGCGGAGGGCTTCATCGGCCTTGCCCTCGGTGTTGGAATACTGGCCCTTATTGGCTTCTGGATCGGAGACCGCACGTGAGCGACGCACCGCAGGAGGAAAGGACGCCAGTCTCTCTGGCAACCGCAACCTCTGACGACCCCCACATGCAGCCGCTGGCGCGGGACCCTGAGCGCACAGAGCGGCTCATTGCCATCGCCATGTTCTTCGGCATCTTGGGCATCATCGGATTCGGCGTTGCCTACTGGTTCAACGCTGATGCCTGGGTCTATGGGTTCACCATGGGCATTGGAGTTCTCCTTTTGGGCTTTGGTATTACCGCGTGGGGCAAGTACCTCATGCCCAAGGGACCGTTTGTTGAGGAGCGCCACGAACTGCGTGGGACCGACGAGGAGCGCGAGAGCCTCGCGGCTGCCGTCGTCCAGCGTGGTGGAGGCATCCTTGGACGTCGCAAGCTCCTTGGAGGTGTGGCCGGGCTCGGTCTCGCCGCCTTCGGCATCGTCGCTGCATTCCCACTGGTCCGCTCCCTCGGGCCGCTCCCGAAGAAGACCCTGACCAAGACTGACTGGCGTCGTGGGTCGTACCTTGTGGATTCAACCGGACGACCCGTGCACGTCGACGACCTTGCGGTTGGCGGCATCGTGACGGTCTTCCCCAAGGGGTACCAGGACACGGAGAGCGGCCAAGCCGTCGACCAGACCGTCTTGATCCGCTTGACCACTGAGAACTTCACCACTCGGCCGGGGCGTGAGACCTGGGGGCCCGCTGGCTACGTGGCGTACTCGAAGCTCTGCAGCCACCTCGGTTGCCCAGTGGGCCTTTACGAGCAGCAACTCCAATCGCTCGTGTGCCCCTGCCACCAGTCGATGTTCGATGTCACGAATGGCTGTGTCCCCACGTTTGGACCTGCCCCGCGGCCGCTCCCGCAGCTGCCCATCTACGTTGATGGCCGGGGATACGTGAGAGCGCAGAGCGACTACAAGGAACCTGTCGGACCCGGCTACTGGGAGCGATCATGAGCACGACGTCAACCGACAACACCGACGCCAAGCGCGAAGCGTTTGGACCTGTTGGCAAGATCGTTGGAGAACTCGACGATCGTCTCGGCATTGCCAAGGGCGGACGGTCGCTGCTCGACAAGATCTTCCCCGACCACTGGTCGTTCATGCTGGGCGAGATTGCCCTGTACTCCTTCGTCATCCTGATGGCGACCGGGATCTTCCTGACGCTTTTCTACGTTCCGTCCCAGTCAATCGTGGTGTACCACGGCTCATACGCTCCGCTCCGCGGCCAGCACGTCACCGCAGCATTCGCCTCGTCGGTGGATCTTTCCTTCGATGTTCGCTGCGGCATGCTGATGCGACAGATGCACCACTGGGCCTGCGACATTTTCGTGGGAGCGATCGTCGTCCACATGGCACGGGTGTTCTTCACCGGGGCGTTCCGCAAGCCTCGTGAGCTCAACTACACGATTGGGACCGTCCTGCTCATCCTGGCGATTGGCAACGGGTTCGTTGGCTACTCGCTGCCTGATGACTTGGTCTCAGGAACAGGGCTCCGGATCGCCTTCTCGATCACTGAGTCTGTTCCTGTCGTCGGGACGTATCTGGCGTTCTTCCTGTTTGGAGGGAACTTCCCAGGAACGGCGATTATCCCCCGGTTCTTTGTGATTCACGTTCTTTTGATCCCTCTGATCATTTTGGGACTGGTCTCGGCGCACCTCTTCTTGCTGGTCCGCCAGAAGCACACGCAATTCCCTGGAAAGGGACGCACCGAGACCAACGTCGTCGGCGCTCCAATGGTCCCAGTCTTCGCCGCCAAGGCCACGGGATTCCTCTTCATGGTGACCGGTGTCACGGCACTCCTCGGAGCCCTGGCCCAGATCAACCCGATCTGGCTCTTCGGTCCTTACGATGCCGCCAAGATTTCCTACGCCGTTCAGCCTGACTGGTACATGGGATGGCTCGACGGGGCGCTGCGAATCTGGCCGTCATGGGAATTCACCGGGTTCGGCTACACCATCCCGCTCGAAGTCTTCCTGCCCGCAGCAGTCTTCCCGGGAGTCGTGTTCGGGATCTGCTTCGCCTGGCCTGCGCTTGAACGCTGGTACACGAAGGACAACGCCATGCATAACCTGCTGGATCGTCCTCGTGACCGTCCGAAGCGGACCGGGGCAGGTGCAGCAATGCTGGCATTCCTCGGGATGATGTTCATCGCCAGTTCAACCGACGTCTTGGCTAATTACTTCCACGTTTCGCTCAACGGCATGCTCTGGGCCATGCGGATCCTGGTGATTGCAGTTCCCCTGCTCACCTATCCGATCACCGTCAAGATCTGCAAGGAACTCCAAGCCGTTCCAGAAGGCGGCAAGCGCAAGCGAGCCAATGTCGTGACACGGACACCCGAAGGCGAATACCTCGCAGTGCCCGCTGTGTCTCGACCAGGTGACGGCCACGTCGAGCTCGATGCAGAGCCGGTCCCGACGTTCATCGAGTTCACTGAGGACAGCGGGGACGAAACAGAAGGCTCCAGCGAAGAGGGCGTGCGACGCGTCAGCCGCTAAGAGTCCGCAGGGTGGTGGCGGCCACAGGGGCCGCCCTCATCCTTGCTGGCTGTGCGCACCATGCGATTCGCAAGAGTCCTCCGAAGG
>JBAXAR010000036.1:0-17415 GCA_037142475.1 Actinomycetes bacterium | reverse complement strand
TCGTTTGAGATGGTGATCCTGGCGATGGCGATGGCGATCTTCAGCAAGGCCGCCTGGTACGACACCTACGTCGTGGCACTCGGGATTCGCCCGGCGCTCCACGATCAGCAACTCGCTGCCGGGATCCTCTGGATCTGCGGAGATTTCTGGGCGCCGGCGGCGATCATTCTCATTGTTCGCCGGGCCATGGACTCAGGTACCGGTCTCAGCGATGCGTTCGAGCGGTCCCTGGGTCGAGCCTGAGGCGCAAGCTTCGCATCAGCGCCGTTGGTCTCGTGGTTCATCAGTGGCAGCAAGTTGCGCCAGGTAGTCGTTCCAGGCGAGAAGGGCCGCTGAATCTTGGGGCGTGTCGGCGGCGGCCGGGGCCTTTGAGGGCTGGACTTCGAGAAGCCGCCGCCACATGTAGACGCCAAAGACGATGAAGATCGGCCACTCGAAGACGTAGGCCCAGCTCAGGGCATTGCCACCGAGCGCCCGTGTGATCTCGAAAAGAAACGCCGGAATGCAGATCAGGAGGCAGAGAGCCAAGCCGACGTGGATTCTGAGCGCCTGACGCCCAGTGAGCCGCTCTGGGCCCTTTTCGAGATCCGAATCGACCATTACCCGACCGTATCGTGCGGAGGAGCTCAGACGTGATGCCTGCATCTTCGGCTCCACAGAACGAGGGGGGAGGACTGACGCCAAAGGTTCCCTGAACTCGGCATGCTTGACCTGGGGGCCTCAGGGGTGTTGACTTCATAAATCGTCCCGCTGTCACTTGGTGGCAGCGAGTGACGGTGCGGGGAGGGGCGAATGAGACGGGTTCTCGGCGCAGGGGTCACATTGCTGATCGGGCTCGCCATCATTGCGGCTGTCGCCATTGGGTTCCACGCACAGAAATATCACGCTGTCGTTGGCACTGAGAAGGCAAAGCCCACAGGCACGTTCGAGACGGTCAACGGAAAGAATCTCCCCGTCTACACCTTGACGCTCACGTCATTTCCTGACTCATCAGGAATGACCAAGGATGCTTCCGGAAACCTGGTGCCGATCCATAAAGGTGGCAACCCGGGATGGCCAGCGTTCGGCCCGTCAAACGATTTTGAGATTCCCGCTGGGGTCTTGGTCAAGGTGAACTGGCGGCAGTACGACTCTGGCGAGCCACTGAACAACAACTGGTTCGCATCCCCGAAGGGCATTGTTGGGCCGATGTTGATTGACGGTAAACCGCAGGCGACCATCGATCCAGAGTTTGTCGGCCATACGTTCACCGTGAGGGGCACGCCCGGCACGGACCCGAACTTCTTCCTCAACGTCGCATCACCGGCCAATATCGCCGACGAGCCCACGAATGACGACCCGATGGCTTCATCGCCGAAGGAGCCGGGTGGCCAGCTAGTGCAGTTCTCCTTCATCTCGCCAAAGAAGGGCGTCTACGCCTGGAACTGTGAGTTCCCATGTGGGGCGTCCGTCGCCAACTTCGGAGCAGTCATGGGAGCGTACGGCTACATGTCGGGATACATCCATGTCGTCTGAGCATCGTCACGAGCGCCACGGGCACCGCGTTGAGCGGCACGAGCAGAAGCGGCAGCTCTTCTCCGAAGAGATCGAAGGCCTCTTCCAGGGCGGGCCGATCTGGAAGCGGCCGGCTGGCAAGGTCGGGATTATCTGGCTCCTGATGACCATCGTGGGAGTCGTGATCGGCCTTGTGGTCCCGTCACACATCCTTCCAGTCGAGCGGGCCACCGAAGCGCATCACGTCACCTTGACGATTGTGGCCTTCACAGTGGTCGCAGCGCCCGTTGCAGCATTCGTCTACGCCGCAGCCCTCTACAGCTTGATTGCATGGCGCAAGAAGCAGCCGACAAATGGCGAGCCACCGCCTGATGGACCACCGATACGGGGACGAACCGTTCCCAGCGCGATCTGGATGAGCGTCTCGCTTGTCCTTGTGGCATTCCTTCTGATCTGGGGAATGAGCGAGCTTGCGACAGACGTCTCACCGCAGGCCAATTCGATCAGGGTCAAAGTCACTGGCCAGCAGTGGCTCTGGACCTTCTCCTACCCCGGGACGAAGATTGAATCTCGCGAACTCGTGATCCCCGAAAGCCGACAGGTCGTCTTTAACGTCACGAGCCTTGACGTGACCCATGGCTTCTGGCCGGTTCAGCTTGGCGTCCAGATTGACGCCAATCCAGGTCTTGTGACCACGATCATGGCATCACCATCCAAACTCGGCCCCATCGATATTCGATGTACTCAGCTTTGCGGTCTTGAGCATGCCTACATGTACACGCACGGCCGAATTGTGACTGACAAACAATTCTCCGCCTGGCTGAAGCGCCATGGGGCAACCCCAGCGCAAGTCGCGTCCTACCGGATCACCCCGAACTAGGAGGCTGAGCGTGACCACGACAGCACCATTGCTTGAAGACACAGTCCTGGGGCCAAAGGCCGGAGGCTTCTATCGTCGCCAGAACATAGGAACCGGCATGGCGGCCGGGATCATCATTGGCTTTCTCGGCTGGCTGATCAGCCACGCGTTCCTCCAGGGTTCGAACTGGGGCTCTGACATGGTCGTCACGGTCACGCTGACGGCGTGGGTGATTGGCTTCAACATCGGAATTGGATCGTTCAACGCCATCATCCGCTGGATTCTCGGCCATGACGAAGATCATGAGGACCAGCTCTACGGGGCGGGTGTCGGACAAGGGTGGCACCGGTACTTCAAGTTCTGTACCGACCACAAGGTCGTCGGCACCCAGTATCTGGTGCTGGTCATGGTGCTGTTCGGCGTGGGCGGCACCCTGGCGATGATGATCAGGACGCAGTTGCTCACCCCAACGATGGGCTTGTTCTCGCCACAGACCTACAACGCCATCGTCAGCATCCACGGCATGGTGATGATCATCGCCACCATCGTCATGGTCTCCGGACCGTTCGCCAACTTCATCATGCCGATCATGATCGGCGCGAAGGACATGGCGTTTCCCCGCCTGAACGCACTGAGTTTCTGGATGTTTTTTGCCGCAATTCCACCCATCCTCGCCAGCTTCTGGCTCGGTGGCGTGGACTCAGGCTGGACGACCTATGCGCCGCTGTCCGTGCAGTCAATGCCCGGTCAAGATGCCTTCTCCATCACCATCTGCACCTTTGTGATCTCGGTGACCGTGGCCGGCGTCAATACCCTCGTGACGGTCATCACCATGCGAGCCGAGGGTATGACGATGGCCCGGATGCCGATCTTTGTCTGGGGGTCGATCATCGCTGGTGGCCTCGGCCTCTACGCCATGCCAGCCTTCCTGATGGCGCATTCGGCGCTGATCACCGACAGGGTTGTCGGGACCAGCATGTATGCACCGGCACAGGGCGGAGCGGGCTGGCTGTATGAAAACTGCTTCTGGATCATGGGGCACCCAGAGGTCTACGTGATCCTCATGCCGGCGGTGGGTGCTCTGATTGAGATCGCATCGACGTTCTCGAGGAAACCCGTCTTCAGCTACAAGGTGATGGTGGGGGGCCTTCTCGGTGTCGCGGGTCTCTCCATCATGGTGTGGGCCCACCACATGTTCACCACCGGATGGGCACCGACACTTGGCAGCCCCTTCATGCTGACCACCGAGTTGATCTCGATCCCGACCGGCATCATCTTCCTCTGCATCATTGGGACCATCTGGAGAGGCAGCATCTGGACTCGATTGCCGATGTATTTCTTGTATCTGTTCCTCTGGAACTTCATCATCGGTGGCATCACGGGCATCTACCTTTCCGATGTCCCAGTTGATGGGTTCTTCCACGGGAACATGTTCGTCACGGCCCACTTCCACTTCACGCTGTTGGGCGGGGCGATGATCGGTGCGGCGGGCGCAGTTGCCTACTGGTTCCCCAAGATGACGGCTCGCATGCTCAACGAGAGGGTCGGCAAGGTGGCGTTCTGGATGATCGCTATCGGTATCCAAGTCACCTACTACGGACAGTTCCTTGAGGGCTTCCAAGGCATGCCGCGCCGGGTCGTGAACTACGCGCCTATCTTCCAGAACGCGAACCAGATCTCGACCGGGGGGGCGTACCTCCTCATGGCGGGATGGATTGTGTTCCTCTATGCCATCGTGAGCTCATGGATGCACGGTGAGAAGGCTCCGGCCAACCCCTGGCATGCAAAGAGTCTTGAGTGGATGGTTCCCACTCCCGTGCCGCTGGAGAACTTCCTCGTCGACCCAATCGTGACCTCTGACCCCTACGGCTACGGAGAGGGAGGCGACTCAGAATCAGAGAGTTCTGGCGATGCCTCTGATCTGGAACCCTCAGGGCCCTCGACCAACATGGGAGCCTCGCACTGATGTCTGTCACTGACGCAGGTTCGAACAACACCGCCGACGACGCGGTCACTGAAACTCCGGCGGTCGTATCTCAGGGACATCATGAGTCTCCCCAGCAACGCCACCAGAAGGAGCACATGGCGACATGGCTCCTGATCGCCGGCGATGGGGTGTTCTTTGCCCTCGAGATCTTCTTCTGGTTCTATCTGCGCACACTGAACGTCAATGGGATGTGGCGAGGGACCTTGTGCACGACGAGCAACCCCTGCACAGATGGTCTGGGCAACCCGATCACTCACGCGATCGAGAAAGCATCGCCGTCCTGGACCGCTGCGGTGGCGATTCTGATCATCGCGAGTGCTGCGTTTGTATGGATCGCCGAGGTTCAGGTTCGCCAGGGGGATTCTCGGCGAGTCACCACACCGTTACTCGCCGTCGGGGCACTCTTGGCACTCGCTGCAATCGTGGTGCAGTTCCTCCAGTTCCAGTACCTGCCCTTCACCACCATCGATGGAGCGTACGCCTCGGTCTTTGAGTTCTTCATGGGCTCGAACATCGCGCACTTCCTGATCGTCTTGATGATTGTCTTTGGCGCCTACAACCGTTCCCGTAAGGGCATCTACGAACAAGGCCACTGGTATCAGGTCCACCTCATCCGGTTATTCACGGTGTGGGTAGCGTTCAGCGCTACGGTGCTGGCCCTCATCGCCATCTTCCTCGGTTAGCTTCCAACCGTCGGTCGTCGAGGCGAGACGGCATCGGAGGTTTCTGGTAGATTCGACTTCAGTCGTCAAGTGGGTCCCGTGAGGCTCGCACGACATGGAGGAAGCGTGGCTGATCGCGAACGAAGGCACACCCGACCGCTGGGTTCGGTGTTTGTTCCCCATGCCGACCTCCTCGGACCCGATGATCTTTCTCGGGCGCTTACTCGGATGGCTCACGAAATTGTGGAGCGGAATCACGGCATCGAGGACGTGGTCCTCGTCGGTCTCCAGACCGGTGGGGTTCCGATTGCAGAGCGCCTCGCGGAGATCTTCCTCGATATCGAGGGCACGTCGCCTCCGCTGGGAATCCTTGATGTTGCTTTCTATCGTGACGACATCGGCTTGCGAACGGTCTTGCCCGAAGCGGCGACCGAAATGCCCTGCGATCTGACGGGACGAATTGTCATCCTCGTCGATGACGTGCTCTTCACGGGACGCACCGTGCGGGCCGCACTCAACGCACTCAATGACTTCGGGCGCGCTGCGTCGATCCAGTTGGCGGTGGTCGTTGACCGGGGGCATCGCGAGCTTCCCGTCCGTCCGGACTTCGTCGGCAAGAACCTCCCGACATCACGTGATGAGGCCATTGACGTCTCACTTGACGGTGTCCGTATTGGGAAGCTGATGCCCCGATGAGCGAATCGATGAACCTCGGTTCTCGGGCCGGCCAGCACCTGTTGTCGGTGGCAGATCTAGGTACCGACGGCTTGGCTGAGACCCTTGAGGTCGCCGAAGCCTTCCGCGAGGTCGAGAACCGATCGATGCGCAAGGTTCCGACACTCAAGGGCAAGGTAGTCGCCTCACTGTTCTTCGAGGAGTCCACCCGGACTCGACTCAGCTTCGAGACGGCCGCAAAGCGGCTCTCGGCTGACGTGCTCTCCTTGGCTGTGGCGTCGAGTTCGGTGAAGAAGGGTGAGTCGCTTCGAGACACCGTCGAGACCATCGAGGCGATGGGTATCGACGCCGTGGTGTTGCGCCACCGTTCGGCGGGAGCCCCTCACCAGGTGGCGCGATGGGTAGGCCGGGCTCGGGTTCTCAACGCGGGTGACGGTTCGCACGAACACCCCACGCAGGCGCTCATCGACCTGTTCACCGTCCGTCAAGCTCTCTGTGAGCAGCGCTCCATGACGAGCGAGGGGAGTGGCCTAAGCCCTTTTGAAGGCCTCGAGGTCCTCATCATCGGGGACATCCGACACTCTCGGGTGGCGAGGAGCCAGATCCTGGCGTACTCGCTCGCTGGGGCGACCGTGAAAGTCGCCGCTCCCGGAACCCTTCTGCCATCGGATCTCACCGGGTGGCCTCTCGAAATCGCCGATGACCTCGATGAGGCGCTTCGAACCGCAGACGTGGTGTCCGTCCTTCGGATGCAGGAGGAACGAGGGAGTGGTTCGTTCGTTCCGTCACTGCACGAGTTCACCGCCACCTACGGGCTGACCGAGCGACGAGCGGCATTGCTCAAAAACGATGCCATCGTGACGCATCCTGGCCCAATGGTGCGGGGCGTCGAGATCGCCTCTTCGGTTGCCGACTCGCAACAGTGCCTGGTTCGGCGGCAGGTCTCAAACGGCGTCCCCGTTCGAATGGCCGCCCTCTTCCTCGCCCTCTCGTCCAAAGAGGAGTCTCGTGGTGCCTGAATCCATCATCATCAAGGGTGGCACGATCGTCCGCCCCGACGGCCTCCTTCGAGGTGATGTCTTGATTGCCGATGGTCGCATCGTCGAGATCGGCGAAGGCCTCGAGGCTCCGAGCACATCGAGCGTGCTCGACGCATCGGGGTGTCTGGTCGGTCCAGGCCTCGTCGATCTCCACACGCACCTGCGTGAGCCTGGTGGCGAAGAAGCCGAGACGGTCGAGTCTGGCTCGAGGGCTGCTGCGCTGGGTGGCTACACCGCCGTCGTGGCGATGCCCAACACCGTGCCGGCCACCGACTGCGCTGCGGTGGTCGCACAAGTTCTTGATCTCGGCCGCAAGTCACTGATTGACGTGGCCGTGGCCGGAGCGATCACGGTTGATCGCCTCGGTGAGCGGTTGGCGCCAATGGCCGAGATGGCGGCCTTGGGTGTGTCGATCTTCACCGATGATGGAACTGGGGTCCAGGACTCCGGACTCATGCGCCGGGCGATGGAATACGCACGCGGCCTCCGAGTGACGCTTGCCCAGCACTGTGAGGACGAGTCACTCGCAGCCGGAGGGTGCATGAATGAGGGCGCCCTCTCGGCACGACTCGGACTCCAAGGCCGACCCGCACTCGCCGAGGAAGTCATGGTGGCGCGAGACCTAGCCCTTGCGGAAGTCACTGGATGTTCCTTGCATCTCTTGCACCTCTCGACCGCTCGATCAGTAGAGTTACTCCTTGAGGCCCGGGGGCGAGGCGTGATGGTGACGGCCGAGGTTGCTCCGCATCATCTGCTTCTCACAGAGGACCTCTGTGCCGAATACGACACGATCTTCAAGGTGCACCCGCCTCTGCGAACACGAGCCGACGTGTCGGCCATGGTGGTCGCCCTCACGAGCGGTGTGCTTGACGCGGTAGCCACCGATCATGCTCCTCACCCGCCTCAGGCGAAGGATCGACCCTTTGACGAGGCCGCCCCCGGCATGCTCGGCCTTGAGCACGCACTGGCCCTCACGATCGAGGCCCTCGGTGGCGACGACGTTGACCCAGTAACCCTGTTTCGCGTGCTGAGCCGGACACCAGCCAAGATCGCCCGCCTCACCGCGAGCGACACCCGCTTGGGGGGACACAGCGCACATGGGGGAGCGGTGGGGGTCGGCGACGATGCCAACCTCTGCGTCCTCGATCTGGCCGCTCGGCCTGTGGTCGATCGGACGATGCTGGCGAGCCGGGCCAAGAACACCCCGTATCACGGACGCACCCTTCACGGCGCTGTTCGCCACACTGTGGCGGCTGGTGTGTGTGTGGTCGTCGATGGAGAGGTAACACGATGACGAAGAGAACGACAGCGCACCTGGCATTGAGTGACGGGACGACGTTTGAGGGGGAGGCCGCCGGGGCGCTTCTCGAGGGCGGCGTTGCCACCGGTGAGGCGGTCTTCAACACCGCCCTCAGCGGCTATCAAGAGGTCATCACCGACCCGAGCTACGCGGGACAGGTGGTGGCGTTCACCTACCCACACATCGGCAACTACGGCGTCACCGATCTCGACGATGAGTCGAGGGGCGTCTTTTTGTCAGGAGTGATTGTGCGAGACCTCCCGCCGTTGCACTCGAGCTGGCGTGCACAAGGGGGCCTTGAGGACCTGTTGATAGCCCAGGGGGTCGGTGCCATCACCGGTATCGACACTCGGCGTCTCACTCGTCATCTCCGCAATGCCGGTGCCCTTCCCTGTGCACTAGGAACCGGGCCTCGTGAGGACATCATCGAAGCGGCGCAACACGCGGCATCCACTGATGGCCAAGCACTGGCGATGGACGTCTCCACGCCAACCGCCTACCAGGTGGGCAGCGGTGCGCTGCGGGTTGTGGCTCTTGATCTCGGGATCAAGTCGACCATCTTGGCGCATCTCGCTCGCTTCGCCACTGTTGAGGTGGTCCCAGCGACAACGACGGCTGACGAGATCCTCTCGCTGGACCCTGATGGGATCTTCCTCTCAAACGGACCAGGTGACCCTGGAGCACTCGATGCAGTCGCCCGGACGGTTGCAGATCTGGTTGGGACCCGGCCTCTGCTCGGGATCTGTCTTGGTCATCAGGTCCTCGCTTCCGCCCTGGGGGGAGCGACCTTCAAGCTTCCCTTTGGCCATCATGGATCGAACCACCCAGTGAAGAATCTGGCCACTGGTCAGATCGAGATCACCGCCCAGAACCACAACTACGCCGTGGTCGAGGGTTCTATCCTCGGCGCCACGGTGACGCACGTCAACCTCAACGACGGCATTATCGAAGGGATCGCCGTCGAGTCGGCTGGCGCCTTCAGCGTCCAGCACCACCCTGAAGCCGGCCCGGGGCCCCATGACGCCAGTTATCTCTTCGACACCTTCGCGCAAGCGATGGCCACCACCAGCAAGGCAGGACGCTAGATGCCACGACGTGATGATCTCTCTTCAATCTTGGTGATCGGTTCCGGCCCCATCGTGATCGGTCAGGCCTGTGAATTCGACTACTCAGGAACCCAGGCCTGTCGGGTCCTGACCCAGGAGGGCTACCGGGTCATCCTGGCCAACTCGAACCCCGCCACGATCATGACGGATCCAGCAACGGCCGATGCGACGTACGTCGAGCCTCTCGACGTCGACGTCCTGACCGCAATCATCGAACGTGAGCGCCCAGACGCCATCCTTCCGACGCTGGGCGGCCAGACCGCGCTCAACTTGACCATGGAGCTCGCCCGACGGGGAGTCCCCGAGGCATTGGGAGTCGAGATCATTGGCGCTCGGCCGGAGGCCATCGAGACGGCGGAGGATCGCGACAAGTTCAAGCAAGCAATGACCGAGATCGGTCTCATTGTCCCTCGGTCCGGCTTCGCCCATTCCCTCGAAGAGGCGGTAGTGATCGCACGCGAGATCGGTTTTCCCATCATGGTTCGGCCGTCGTACATTCTCGGCGGCCAGGGAACCGGAATCGCTCCCGATGAGCAGGCGTTCCTCCGACTGGCGGCCGAGGGCCTCGTGGCGAGCCCAGTGGGAGAAATTCTGGTCGAGCGTTCGATCGCCGGCTGGAAAGAATACGAACTCGAGGTGATGCGTGACTCGGCTGACAACTGCGTCGTGATCTGCTCGATCGAGAACCTCGACCCGATGGGGGTCCACACGGGCGACTCGATTACGGTCGCTCCAGCCCAGACGCTCTCCGACGTCGAATACCAGGAAATGCGCGACGACTCGTTTGCATGTCTTCGCCGGGTCGGCGTCGAGACCGGAGGATCCAACGTCCAGTTCGCCGTGAACCCCTGGACCGGTGAGCGGATCGTCATCGAGATGAACCCGAGAGTGTCGCGCTCAAGTGCGTTGGCCTCAAAGGCCACCGGGTTCCCGATCGCCAAGATTGCAGCCCGCCTGGCCGTGGGCTACCGACTCGACGAGATCACGAACGACATCACGATGGCGACCCCTGCGAGCTTTGAGCCGACCATTGACTATGTGGTGACCAAGGTGCCCCGGTGGGCCTTCGAGAAGCTTCCTGGAGCAGAGCCTCACCTCGGAACCCGAATGCAGTCGGTGGGCGAGGTCATGGCCATTGGCCGGACGTTCCCAGAGTCACTGCAGAAGGCCATGCGGTCGCTAGAGCAGGGCCGCACTGGCCTCGTCGATCGTGACGAGGAATCTCTCGCTGCAGGCTTCTCAGACTCGGAACTACTGATTGCCTGCGATCAGGCGACACCTGATCGCCTCTTCCTTGTCGCCGCCGCCCTTCGACGAGGTCTCGGCGTGGAAGCCGTCCATCAGGCCACCCTGATCGACCGCTGGTTCTTGAGCCAGATCGAGATCATCACTGACGCCGCTGAAGAATTTGTAGCGCTCGGTGCCGATGGCCTGACGCGTGACACCCTCCGCCAGGCGAAGCGACTTGGCTTTTCGGACGCGCAGCTCGCCGAGATGTTTGGTGTGGCCGAGACTGAGGTGTTTGCTGCCCGTGAGGCCGCAGGGGTCACGGTGACCTACAAGACGGTCGACACCTGCGCAGCAGAGTTCGAGGCGTTCACCCCGTATCACTTTGGGACCTATGAGGAGGAGGACGAGATCCGACCCTCCGGACGGCCACGGGTCATCATCTTGGGCTCTGGTCCAAACCGGATCGGTCAGGGAATTGAGTTTGATTACTGCTGTGTGCACGCCTCGATGACGCTGCGTGCTGCTGGTTTCGAGACCATCATGATCAACTGCAATCCTGAGACGGTCAGTACCGACTACGACACCTCAGATCGCCTCTACTTCGAGCCGCTCACCGGTGAGGATGTCCGGGCCATCATCGCCGCCGAGCAACGGGCGAGCGAGGGAGACGGGGAACTTCTGGGAGTCATCGTGAGCCTTGGTGGCCAGACGCCTCTGAAATTGGCCCATGAGATCGACCCCGGGCTCATCCTTGGGACCTCGCCGGCATCAATCGACCTCGCCGAGGACAGGAAACGGTTCAATGACCTCCTTGCTGCTCGAGGGATGGCTCAGCCGCCCGGGGGGACAGCCACGACCTTCGACGGAGCGAAGAAGATCGCCGCCGACATCGGATACCCCGTACTGGTCCGGCCGAGTTATGTCCTGGGCGGACGAGCAATGGAGATTGTCTACGACGAGCCGAACCTGACCCGAGCGATGACCACGCTCCTCGGCGACGACGACCACGAAGGGGCGCTTGCCCGAGAGGGAGGCGTCACCGAAGACCGCCCGATTCTGATTGATCGCTTCCTCGAAGAGGCGATTGAGGTCGACGTCGACGCGGTGAGGGATGCAAGCGGCGAGGTGTTGATCGGCGGAGTGATGGAACACGTCGAGGAGGCCGGAGTCCACTCAGGTGATTCCGCGTGCGCCCTTCCCCCGCAGACTCTGGGGGACGACATCGTCCTGACGTTAGAACGGTGGGCCGCTGAGTTGGCAGACGCCCTCGATGTGGTGGGTCTGCTCAACGTCCAGTTCGCTGTCAAGGACGGGGAGGCCTACGTCATCGAGGCCAACCCGAGAGCCAGCAGAACGGTGCCGTTCGTTGCCAAGGCCACCGGAGTTCCCCTGGCGGCGGTTGCTGCTCGGGTGATGACGGGCAGCACGTTGGCCCAGCTGCGTGACGAAGGCATGGTTCCGCGTGATCGGGTTCGACCGACACACGTCAGCGTCAAAGAGGCAGTCCTCCCGTTCAGTCGATTCCCGGGCGTCGACACCATCTTGGGGCCCGAGATGCGCTCAACTGGCGAGGTGATGGGGGTTGACCGAACCTTCGGGCTTGCGTTTGCCAAGAGCCAGATGGCGGCTGGATCAAGGCTCCCATCGACGGGTGCGGTGTTCTTATCGCTGGCTGATCGAGACAAGGGGGCAGGGGCAGAGGTGGCCCGAGCATTCGTCGAGCTTGGCTTCGCGCTCATGGCCACGATGGGGACCGCGGGTTACCTCCGAGACAACGGAATTCCGGTCGAAAAACTGGTAGCCAAGGTCGGCGACGAAGCGCTCGCGGCTGACGCTGTCGAGTTAATCGCCTCGGGCGACGTGCAACTGGTGATCAACACGCCGAGAGGGCATGGCCCTCGGGCCGATGGTGCTCACATCAGGGCCGCATGTATCGAACACGCCATTCCCTGCCTCACCACCCTGGCGGCGGCCAGAGCTGCTGCTCAGGGGATCGGGGACTGGGCTTCGCATCCCCTCGAGGTGATCACACTGCAAGAGCTCCACGCTGCCCAGGCCACCGCCTGATGGCGAGAGGCGCCACGTCGCTTGGGGTGACCATCGGGTCACTCGAGCTTGATGGCGTCGTGATGACGGCCTCAGGGACATCGGGGCACAGCGATGAGCTCGCCGCCTACGGAGAACTCAACGAGTTGGCCGCAGTGGTGGTCAAATCACTGAGCCCAGATCCATGGCCGGGCAATCCGCCTCCGAGACTGAAGCCTCTCGACGGAGGGATGCTCAACAGTGTCGGGCTCCAGGGACCTGGTCTCGAAGAGTGGTTGGCGAACGATCTGGGGCGACTGCGTGCGACGGGAGCGACGGTTGTCGTGAGCGTCTGGGGTCACGATCTCAGCGAGTATCAGCGGGCTGGCGAGATGCTGCAAGGGGCGGACATCGATGCCATCGAGATCAATGTCAGCTGCCCGAATCTCAAGGACCATTCAAGGCTGTTTGCCTACTCCCCGGCAGCAACGGCGGCAGCGGTTGAGGCGCTTGGGACGCAACACCCTCGCTGGGCGAAGTTGAGCCCGAACACGCCCGATATCGCCGATGTGGCTCGAGCTGCAGTCGATGCCGGTGCCGAAGCATTGACGGTGGCCAACACGGCCCTCGGCATGGCAATCGATATCGAGCGACGCACCCTTGCGCTCGGCGGAGGCGGAGGTGGCCTCTCGGGTCCTGCGATCCACGCCATCGCCGTGCGTGCGGTATTCGTCTGCCACCAAGCACTCCCCGAGGTAGCGATCATCGGCGTCGGGGGCATTTCTTCAGGAGAGGACGCCATCGAGATGATCATGGCTGGCGCCAGCGCAGTCCAGGTCGGCACTGCTGCCTTAGCTGAACCCCGAGCACCATGGCGCGTCCAGAACGAGGTGCGCCGCTGGCTCGATCGTCACGACGTCAAGGACATCACAGAGATTCGAGGTGCCGTCCATGGGTGAGCAACACCAGGGGTTCGGAGACCGACTGGCGTCGGCCATCGGCCTGACAAGCCCGCTGTGCGCCGGTATCGATCCTTCGAGTGCCCTCCTGGGGCAATGGGGCCTGACCGACGACGCTGCCGGTCTGGCCACGATGGCCCGCACGGTGGTTGCCGCAAGCGCAGGCGTCGCTGCCGCCATCAAGCCGCAGGTTGCGTTCTTCGAGAGATTCGGATCAGCTGGCTACGCCGTCCTCGAGGAAGTCATCGCCTTGGCCTCAGATGCGGGTCTTCTGGTGGTCATCGATGCCAAGCGCGGCGACATCGGGACAACGATGGAGGCCTATGGCGAGGCGTGGCTCGATGATCGAAGCTCATTGGCCGCCGATGCACTGACGGTGACCTCGTATCTGGGGATCGACGCGATGGAACCAGTCTTCGACCTCGCTCGAGCCTCGGGGCGGGGGTTGTTCGTGGTCGTGGCCAGCTCGAATCCAGAGGGCCGAGCGCTTCAGGAAGCGAAGATCAGCCCAACGATGAGCATCGAGCAGAGTCTCCTGGCTGACCTGGGGCGTCGAAATCGAGCCGAGATCGCTTCGACGCAGTGCGCATTTGGGTCACTCGGCGCCGTGGTGGGGGCAACCCGGAGCGCAGGGCAACTCGATCTGGCCTCGCTTGCAGGGCCATATCTCGTCCCTGGAGTGGGGGCGCAGGGGGCAACGCCCGAGGATGTGGCCACCCTCTTCGCTCATTGCTCGCCCAGATCGGTCCTGGTCAACGCCTCGCGCTCGATCCTTTCGGCTGGGCCGGACGAAGGCGCGGTGCGTGCGGCAGCCGAATCACTCGCTACGGAGCTGACCAGGGCTTTGTGATCCTTAGGGCGAGCGACCGGACCGGACGGGATTGAGGCGGTACAATGATGATGTGCCTACACCACCGATGCTCACTCCCGAAGCGCGGGCAGCAGCGCTGGAGAAGGCCGCTCGAATCCGCCGTGAGCGAGCCGACATCAAGAGGCAACTCAAGGTCGGAAGTCTGACGTTGGAACGAGCTTTTGAGCTTGTTCCTACCAACGAGGCGATTGCCAAGATGAAGGTTCTCGCCCTGCTTGAGGCGCTCCCCGCACTCGGGAAAGTCAAGGCTCGTCGAGTTCTGGACCAAGTGGGGATTTCCGAGTCCCGTCGTGTGCAGGGCCTTGGCGCCAATCAGCGTGCCGAACTCCTCAAGATCGCTGTCCGCTAGCCCGGCAATCTTGGTCCTGATTGGACCAGGTGGTACCGGTAAGGGGACTGTCGCTGCCCGTCTGTTAGAGGGCGACGACTCGCTCTGGCTTTCTCGGAGTTGGACCACAAGGCCTCCGAGGGTGGGCGAGGATCCAGAGGCCTACGTCTTCGTGGATCGGCCCACATTTCAAGCGCATGCTGACAAAGGCGGCTTCCTTGAGTTTGCGGAGTTCCTTGATCATCTCTACGGGACCCCGGTCCCCGATCCCCCCGATGGACGTGACGTTCTCCTTGAGATTGATCTGGAGGGTGCTCGTCAAGTGAGCGAGCGCCGGCCACATGCTCGTGTCGTCCTTCTGGTCCCCCCCTCAGAAGAGGTTCAAGCAGAGCGACTCAGGGGTAGGGGCGACGACGAGGCGCACGTGGAGCGCCGGGTTGAGAAGGGACGCGAAGAAATCGCCGAAGGGCGACGGCTCGCGCACCACGAAGTCGTCAACGACGACCTCGAGCAGGCGGTGGTGCGGGTCCTCGATATACTGAATGAGATTCGCTTTCAGAACGCTGACGAATCATCCATCCCCGAGGAGAGGTAGCACCCCATGGCCCCCAAGCGCATGACGCTCATGGACCCCGCAGTTGAGGACCTCTTGGACAAGGTGGACTCTAAGTTTACGCTCGTCACCCTCGGTGCCAAACGTGCGCGGGAAATCAACGCCTACTACCAGGGCCTCGGCGAGGTCCTTGGTCGCGTGGTTCCTCCCCAGGTGACGTCAGTGTCGGGAAAGCCGATCTCGATCGCCTTCGAAGAGGTCGCTCAGGGCAAGGTCACTTACCACCGACCGGATGCCGACGAACTCGCCGCCGAGGCCGCCGCCGCCGCCGATGCCGAGTCATCAGGATTCCTGAGTGACCCATTCCGAGTAGTCGAGGGCGAGGCAGTTCCAGAGGCACCTGCCGCCCCTGACGACGCAAGCTGAGTTCTTCTCCCTTCGAACTCCGGCGATCATGACAAAGCCATTTGTCGTTCTTGGTGTCACGGGGGGCATTGCCGCCTACAAGGCAGTCGAGATCTGCCGACAGCTCGTTGACGCAGGATGCCACGTGGCCCCTGTCCTCACGAGCGATGCCACGCGATTCATCGCTCCACTCACGTTCACGGCACTGGCCTCAGAGCCAGCACAGACGCTGTTGTATGACGGTGTCTCGGCGATACCTCACACCCGGCTTGGCCAAGCCGCAGACCTGATCGTGATCGCACCTGCAACGGCGCACCTGATCGCTCGCTACGCCCATGGGCTGGCGGACGATCTGCTTACTGCGACGCTGCTCGCCACTCGTGCACCGGTCCTTTTGGCGCCGGCGATGCACACCGAGATGTGGGAGCAGGCAAGCGTCTCGGAAAACCTGGCCACCTTGCGCCGTCGGGGTGTGGCGATCGTTGATCCAGAGACTGGTCGCTTGGCGGGAGGCGATGTGGGGGCAGGACGTCTTGCCGCTCCAGAGACCATCGTCGCCGCTGCGCAGGCAATCCTCGCCGCCACCACGGCCGCCCCCGATCTGATGGGACGCACGATCGCCATCAGCGCCGGTGGCACAAGGGAGCCGATCGATCCGGTCCGCTATCTCACCAACCGCTCATCGGGCAAGCAAGGCCACGCCTTGGCGGAAGCGGCAGTGGCGCGGGGAGCAACGGTGACACTGGTGACCTCTGCATCAGCCCCGGTCACCGCAACCGGCCCCGGGAGGCTCGAGATCGTCAAGGTCGAGACCGCGGCCGAAATGCACACGGCGATGTTGGTCGCCGCTCAAGGAGCTGACGCCGTCATCATGGCCGCCGCCGTGGCTGATTTTCGCCCAGTGGCGCCCAGTGGCACGAAGGTCAAGCGTGACGGGGGGACGCCGCAGCTGATCCTCGAACCCACCGCCGACATCTTGATGGACCTCGTTGGACGACGGGTCGACGGCCAGATTGTGATCGGATTTGCCGCGGAGACCGATCAGGTCCTTGAGCACGCCCGCTCCAAGATGAGTCGGAAGGGCTGCGATCTTCTTGTGGTCAATGACGTCAGCGAGGAGTCGGTCGGTTTCGATCACGACACCAACGCGGTGACGATCCTCGAGGCCGATGGGACCGAGACGTCCGTGGCTCTCGCGTCGAAGCGCACCGTGGCCGACGCAGTGTTCGATAGGGTATTGCCGCACTTGGCTATAACTGGAGGAAACCGAGGCTCATGAGCACCCGAAGCACGTTCACGTCAGAGTCCGTCACCGAGGGGCACCCTGACAAGATGGCAGATCAGGTCTCCGACTCGATCCTTGATGCGATCCTCGAGCAGGACCCTTCGAGCCGAGTTGCCTGCGAGACCCTGCTGACCACCGGCATGGTCCTTGTGGCCGGCGAGATCACCACGAAGGCTGTCGTTGACGTCCCCGCCATTGTCCGTGAGACGGTGAATGAGATCGGTTACGACGACGACGCAAAGGGCTTCAACGGATCAACGTGCGCAGTGCTTGTGACGCTGGACCGTCAGTCGCCGGACATCGCCAAGGGCGTCGACACCGCATTCGAGCTCCGCAGCGGGTCAGGCGGAGAGGACATCCTCAATGGCCAGGGTGCTGGCGACCAAGGGATGATGTTCGGGTTCGCCTGTGATGAAACTCCGGATCTGATGCCCCTGCCGATCTGGCTGGCGCATCGTCTTTCCCAGCGTCTTGCCCAGGTCCGCCGAAGCGAGCAACTTCCCTACCTGCGTCCCGACGGCAAGACCCAGGTCAGCGTTGTCTACGAGGGCGGACGCCCTGTGGCCATCTCGACAGTGCTGATCTCAACCCAGCATGCTCCGGGTGTCGACCTCGAGGCGACCTTGTTGCCAGACC
>JBAXAR010000035.1:0-17881 GCA_037142475.1 Actinomycetes bacterium | reverse complement strand
CCTCATCATTATGCAGGTGCACTACAACTTGCTCGTCGGTGATCGACCGGTGCGACCACACGTGCAACTCGACACCGTGCCCGCCTCGACGAAGCTCCGGCCGACCTCGATCCAGCCTCTTGTCTCGGTCCCCAATATCCCTTGTCCTGACGGCGTCACCGGTCCGCTTTGCGACCGGACGGCGGAACTCGCAGATCTGTCCAAGCGGTTTGGCGCGTACATGACGATGTTTGATGCGGGGGTGGAGAGGATTTGTGGGAAGGATCCCATCCACCCGCCCGAAGGGAACTCGACCTCGTGCATGTGGCACATTGCTCACGACGGCTACATCGTGCGAACGGCGCCGCACATGCACCTCGTCGGGACGTCGATGAGGATCACCCTTGACCCGGGAACCCCGCAGGCGAAGATTCTGATGAATACGCCGCACTACAACTTCGACGACCAGCGGGCGAACAACTTGAGAAAGTGGGTCAAGGTCAAAGCCGGGCAGTCCGTCGAGGTCAGTTGTCACTACAACCCGAGGCTGGCGCAGAAATTGCCAGCCCTTCGAAAGTTGCCACCGCACTACATCACGTGGGGGGACGGCTCATCAGATGAGATGTGCCTTGGCCTCATGTGGTCGGTTCCTGCGAGCACCCGCAAGGGTGTGGATTGGGCCAACCCCACTGGTGGCTTCAGCATCGGTGGCGGGAGCGGAAATCGGCCGAGTGACCGCGATCCCGCTGGAGGGGTGCCCCCAACCACGGCGGCGGCGAGCGACCTCGGCTGAGACGCCGAATCAATCAACTCAACAGTCCCCCACGCGGGCCCGCTGAGGTCGCAGGACCAAGGTGACGGCACGACGATGGGTCTTCGGCGAGTGGGGGTCTAACTTGGGGACTGAGACTCACCAATGGAGGCCGAGCGCCCGTGCCCGATTCGACGATCATCTACACCCACACTGACGAAGCCCCTGCGCTCGCCACGTTCTCGCTGCTGCCGGTTGTGAAGGCCTATGCAGCCAAGGCGGGCGTAACCGTGGAAATCCGAGACATCTCGTTGGCTGGCCGAATCCTGGCGGCGTTTCCAGAGCATCTCTCTGATGATCAGCGATCGACCGACGACCTCGCCGAGCTCGGTGCACTGGTGACGACGCCCGGGGCGAATGTCATCAAGCTGCCGAACATTTCGGCATCAGTGCCACAGCTCAAAGCGGCGATCACCGAGTTGCAGGCCAAGGGTTACGACATCCCTGACTACCCCGATGGCGAGCAGACCGACGAGCACCTTGACATCCTTACCCGCTACAAGAAGGTCCTCGGGAGTGCCGTTAATCCCGTCCTGCGTGAAGGGAACTCCGATCGCCGGGCCCCGGCATCGGTGAAGAACTACGCCCGAGCTCATCCCCACCGCATGGGACCGTGGAGCCACGACTCGAAGACCAACGTCGCCCACATGACGGCAGATGACTTCTGTTCCACCGAGGAATCAGCCGTCATCTCCGGTGATGGAGTCCTTCGTATTGAGTTCGTCAGTCATGACGGCACGGTGACCTCGCTGCGGGATTCAATTCCGGTGCTCGACGGGGAGATCGTTGACGCCGCCGTTCTGCATGTGGCGGCACTTCGGGAGTTTCTCGTCGCCCAGATCACCCGGGCCAAGGCCGAAAACGTCTTGTTTTCGATCCACCTCAAAGCAACCATGATGAAGGTCTCTGACCCGATCATCTTCGGCCATGTGGTTCGGACGTTCCTGCCCGAGACGTTCGCTCGCTACGGAGATGCCATCGCTCATGGTGGCCTCAGTGCCAACAACGGACTTGGCTCAATCCTTGATGGACTGGCCTCACTGCCCGAGGGTCCCGAGATCAGGGCTTCGATCGATGCCGAGATCGCTCAGGGACCGACGCTGGCGATGGTTGATTCCGACCGGGGGATCACCAACCTCCACGTTCCGAGCGACATCATCGTCGACGCGTCAATGCCGGCAATGATCCGAAGCTCAGGTCACATGTGGGGCCCTGATGGACAGGAGGCCGACACGCTGGCGGTCATCCCCGATTCGAGTTACGCCGGGATCTACCAAGTGGTGATCGATGACTGCCGTTCTAATGGTGCCTTCGATCCGGTGACGATGGGCTCGGTTCCCAACGTCGGCTTGATGGCACAGGCGGCCGAAGAATACGGCAGCCACGACAAGACCTTTGAGATCCCCGCCGCTGGTGTCGTGCGCGTGACGGGTGCATCATCGGGGAGCATCTTCGAGATTCCAGTGGCTGTCGGTGACGTGTTCCGCATGTGTCAAACCAAGGACATCCCAGTTCGGGACTGGGTGAAGTTGGCGGTCAGGCGAGCTCGCCTGACTGGTGACCCGGCTGTGTTCTGGCTCGATGAGAGCCGTGCCCACGATGCCAACGTGATCGCCAAGGTCCGCCGCAGCCTTGCCGAGGAGGAACTCGACGGCCTGACGATCGAGATCATGTCCCCCGTGAAGGCCATGGCGTACTCGCTGGAGCGCATTCGACGTGGCGAGAACACCATCTCGGTCACCGGTAATGTGCTGCGTGACTATCTGACAGATCTTTTCCCGATTCTCGAGCTCGGAACGAGTGCGAAAATGCTCTCTGTCGTCCCGTTGATCAATGGTGGAGGCCTCTTCGAGACTGGGGCCGGCGGTTCGGCTCCCAAGCACGTGCAGCAGCTCGTGGCGGAGGATTACCTGCGATGGGACTCTCTGGGTGAGTTCCTTGCCCTCGCCGTGAGCTTCGAGCACCTCGCGCAGACCACGGGGAACCCGAGAGCAGAGATCCTCGCTCAGACACTGGACCGGGCTACCGAAACACTGCTCCACGAGGACCGCTCGCCTAGCCGAGCACTGGGTGGAATCGACAACCGGGGGAGCCATTTCTATCTGGCCCTCTACTGGGCTCAGGAACTGGCGCAGCAGACTGATGACGCTGCGTTGGCAGCATCGTTCGTTGCGTTGGCCCAGCGCCTCGCCGAGTCCGAAGAGGTGATCTGCGCCGAGTTGATCGCCGTGCAGGGCTCTCCGGCGGATATTGGTGGCTATTACATGCCCGATCCAGTCCTTGCAGAAGCCGTGATGCGCCCGTCTGCCACCTTCAACGCTGCTCTTGATTCACTGGACTGATCGACGAGGCTTCGAGCTGCTCGGCGTCATCAGAGTCAGAGAGATTCCAGTGGCTCGAGTGCTGCTCGAATCAGGAACCAGATCGTGAGTGCACGGTTGAGCGGAACCTGAGGAGCGCCAGCCTGGCCCCGCGATGCCCTTCGCAGGGCCAGTGCAGGAGACCTCGCTGGCAGCGGGTGGTCGAACACTTCTGAATCTGATCCGCCACGGTCAACGATTTGTTTCGGACTTCTCCACTCGTTGGAATTCCCCGTGGCGGCCAGCACCAGCGGCAAAGCGAGCAGCTCCGTCGAGACTCTCGCCAGACCCCAGCGTGGCGATGCCGAGAGTGGTCTCATTGGCCAGGGCGGTGTCCTCATCCATGCCCCACTGCTCGAGTGCCGACTGGCGATCGCTCCTCAGGCATCGTTGGGGGAGCGCGCAGAGCTCGTGGGCCAAGGTGCGTGCCAGATCGAGTGCCTCGCCCGGTGCGCTGAGTCGGTTCACAAGGCCCATCGCCAAGGCCTCGGGCCCACTCGCGCCCCGTCCGGTGAGGATGAGATCGAGGGCGTGGGACTCGCCGATCAGGCGGGGAAGTCGGACCGTTCCGCCATCGATGAGCGGGACGCCCCAGCGACGGCAGAAGACGCCGAGGATGGCATCGGAGGCAGCAACCCTGAGGTCACACCACACGGCGAGCTCAAGGCCGCCGGCAACGGCGTAGCCCTCGATGGCGGCAATCACCGGTTTCTTCAAGTGCATCCGGCTCGGCCCCATCGGCGCCGGTCCGTTCACGGTGACCTGATTCCCTGACGGTGTTCCCACCGCCTTGAGATCGGCCCCGGCGCAGAACGTGCCTCCTCGGCCCGTCAAAATGGCGACCGATGCTGTGTCGTCCGCTTCGAAGTCCTCGAAGGCGCTGTGCAGTTCAGCCGCAGTCGGACCATCGACGGCGTTGCGGGCCTCTGGTCGGTTGATGGCGATGATGGTGACGGGACCCTCACGGTCCACTACGACGTTGCTCATGGCTCTCCTTGGTGGATTGTCATTGCGGCATGGACCGCATGACGGATTCGCTCAGCGAGTTCCAGCATTGATCACCGGAACCAGTACCTGTCCGAGGGCATCGCCGATGTAGGTCGAATAGGCGACGTTCATATGGAACGCGTTCTGATAGACGACGCGATGTGCCACGACCGGCGGACAGGTGGTGGGAGTGCAAAAGAGGTCCATCACCCCAACGACTGCCACGCCGTTGGCCACTGCCACTTGCTCAAGGCCAGCGACTCCCGGGCCAAGGTTCCTGATGGCACGTGAGCGAGCAATGCCACAGCTCTGAATCGTCGACTGGTGCCGAGCGAGGCATTCTGCGGTGGTTGCTTCGGCCCCAGGCCCGGATGACAACCGAGGAATGGCCCCAAGCAAGATCGAGGTCCCTGCGGCCCCATCAAGTTCACGGAGCGTGGCGGGAAAGCCGATGACTCCAGAAGGGGTCCTGACGATCTTGGGATTGTTCACCATGCCGGCGAAGATCGTGACTGCCGGCCTCATCTCCCGGATCCGGTGCACCATGAAGGCGTGGAACCCGGCACAACGCGACGATGGGCCCTTGAGGAGGGTTACGTCGCTCGAGACCCACGGCGGACAGGCGTACTTGGTCAGAATGACCAAGCGGTAGTGATGCCGGCGGGCAAAACGATCGAGAGCTGCCGACCACATCGTGGCGGTGGAGTCGCCGGCGAGGACCATGGTCTTTGTGGCGTTCGTGTCCCCGAAGGTGCATCGAGGAAGCGTTGTGGCGCGGTAGCCGCTGGCAAAGCCGTTCCCGATGAAGCACCGATCGGGCATCGAGGTGGGGTGGAGATCGGGCGTGCCCGGCATCGGGGGGAGAAGTACCTCGGGCAGATCATTGAGGGCCGTTGCCTGGCGGAGTTCTACCCCAAGGTGGACGAGACCCACACTCGCCGGCCCCGCAACTGGTCGCGTGGACGAACCGTGGATCCCGATCATGAAGGAGCAGACCCCAAGGCAGAGAGCGATCAAAGCGAGCCCCATGGCAATGCTCGTCGCCTGACGGCGGCGGAGTGCCGAGGAATGACGGATCGGATTTTCGATCAGGTAGTAGGTGGCGAAGGCCAAGACGAACGTGAGGACGATCAAGACAGCTCGTTGTCCGAGGCGGAGGGGTGCGTAATTCACCTGCCGAGCGATGACATAGACCGGGAAGTGCCAGAGGTAGAGCGAGAACGAGAGGTCGCCAATCACCCTGCTGGCTCTGAGGCCGAGAATGATTTCGGCGCCGAACCTTGGGGCCACGAGTCCTGCGGCGATGACGATCCCGGCACCGACGACCGGGAGTACGACCGCCACGCCCGGATACGGCGTCGTTGACGTAAAGCCGAGAGCAGCGCCAGCGATCATGGCCAGACCAATCCAGCTGAGTGCAGTGGCAACCGCAGGAGTGAGCCGGCGAAGCAGCGGTGCGCTGACTGCCACGAGAGCACCAAGGGCGAGTTCCCAGGCTCGCGTGAAGGGTGAAAAGTATGCCGTCACCGGCGATGACGCGGTCTGGAGGATTGACGTTGCCAGCGAAGCGATGATCGTCACCAACAGAACCCCAACGATCACACTCCGGAATCGAAGAGCCGTTGTTCGAGCGGCGAGGAGAGCGAAAAGGATTGGAAAGACCAGGTAGAACTGCTCCTCGACCGAGAGTGACCAGAAGTGGAGGAGCGGCGAGACCGCTTCTTGAGCACCGAAGTAGCTGTTGCCGACTTGAATCGAGTGCAGGTTCGACAGAAAGACCGACGCCCACTTTCCGTCGATGGCGACGGCACCACCCCGAACGAAGCCCAGCCAGTGGTAACTGGCCAGCACGGTGACGACGATGACCAGCGAGGCGGCCGGCAAGATCCGGCGGGCTCTGCGTGCGTAGAAGCCAACTAACGAGGTGGCCCTGCGTGCCGATCGCTCACGAAGGAGAAGGCCGGTGATGACGAAGCCAGAGATGACGAAGAAGACATCAACCCCGACGTAGCCGCCGGAGATCCCTGGCACGTTGAAGTGATACGCGATGACCAACAGGACGGCGACCGCCCGAAGACCCTGCACGTCAGGCCGGAATTCCCGATCTCCCGGGGGTGAGCCAACGTCGTCGCCGATACGACGCTCGGGCTCGATGTTTGCGTGAGTGGTCACCGTGAGTGGATCGTATCGGCCCACGCAGGAATTGGAGGGCTCTGGTCAGCCTGGCGTGGTGCTTCGAGCGTGGCGGGGACCGAGGGGCGATGCCTGACTTGGCGAGTCAAGGTGCGTACAATTATCTCAGCTCGAGATGGAGGAATGCAGTGCCCTACATGGTCGCTCCCGATGCAGTCGAGCCCGTCATCCGTGGCCTCCTCGGAGCAATCGATGTTGAGGGTGGGCCCACTGATGAGCAACAGGCCATCTTGTGGTCAGTGGTCGATCACCTGTGGAAGCGGGGCGATCTCCGATCTGCTCGTCTCGAGCCGATCGGCCCGAAGGAGTTGGCGGCGATGGTCGACGACGAGAGGGCCCGACGTCGGTTTCACGTCGTATTGGTGACGTTGGAACTCGCCCGGCATCCTTTCTCGCCTGCCCAGGTCGAGCGAGTAGAGGAGTTCGCAGCGGCTCTTGACCTCAACGGGGCAGATCTCGAGATCTGTAGGGGTTGGATCACCGGAGGGGCTGATGCAGCGATGGCGGACTGGATGCGCTGCTTTGGCTCTCGGGCTGCGTCGCTCGCAGAACCCTCTCTCCAAGGGGTGGGTTCTCGTGACGATGCTTGGGAGTCGGGACCGATCGACCACGAGTTACTGGCTCGGCTCGACGAGCTCGGCCATCTCGGGGAGGGTTCGCTGGGGAGGTCCTATGTCGAGTTCTACCGTCGCAACGGTATCGAGATCCCCGGATCGGCCAGTACCTCGGTCATGACCGCTGTGGCCGTCAGTCACGACATGAACCATGTGATCGCTGGTTACGAGCCGACGGGCCAAGGCGAGATCGCTCTCGGGGCGTTCCAAATGGCCATGAACGATTCAGAAGACAATCTGGCCCAGTTCCTCGGAAACCTCCTCATTCACGAGGCGGGAGTGCTCGATCCGGGGGGTTTCTCTCCGAAGTCCGGGTCGTTGCTGCGGCCTGGGGCGATCGAGCTTCTCGGCGAGGCTTTTGACCGAGGGTCACGCTGCCGAAGTGACTTCACGCACGTCGACCACTTGTCCATGGCTGCGTGGAGTCTCGACGAGGTCCGTGAGGAATTCGGCGTGGTGCCCGTCACCGTGGAGTCCCCTGGCCTCTAGAGCGTCCGGCGGATTCTTCTCTCACGTTCCTGATCATCGCCAAGCCCCTCTGGGACAAAACAAAGCTGGTGTTGTCGGTCGTCAGGTTGTTGACCTGAGATCCGATGTCGGTCCGGACGCAAGGCTCAAGGGTTGTCGAGTGGGCGAGAACACCCTGACCGCACTGAAGGAGAAGCGGTGTCAGGCCAGCGAGCACGCGAATGAGGGCCGGGCTCGTCATCTACAAGCGAGTTATTGCGAGTTCAGTTCGATTGCGAGAGTATCCATGGACTGGATTGTCGAGGCTCTCTCCCAATGGCTCTGTTGTATCCATGCGGTCACGCGCGGTGCTGTCGTTGAATGGCCCCTCCTGGCACCCGTCGTGGCGGGCGTGTGCTGTGATGGGGAAGACGACGGTGGGTCGTCGAGGCCGGGGCGGGATCGTTGTGGCGCTGGTCGCGTTGTCGGCCCGAGCACAGAGACTCGATGCCGGACGAACATGGCTCTAATCACGACAATGAGGATTGACCTATGACCAGCACTCAACACCGGACCCCCGTGGAGCTCACCATCTCGCTGAGCGAGGAAGCCCCCATCGAATCGGTCGGAGCAGCTGTGCGATCATGCGCTCTCGGCAATGGCCTGAACGCAGAGCGAGCCACTCGCCTCCAGGTTGTGGTCGAAGAACTCGTTCGTGAGTCGCGTCATCGAGAGATGGTCGATGGGGATGGGGTGATCGAGACCACGGTCTCCTTTGACGGCACGGTGCTTCGGGTGGCGATCCTGGATCACCGACTCCCGATGTCAGCGGGCGAGTCTCGGCATCTGCCATCGCGCCGGCTGCTTGCCATGGGTTTCGTTGATCGCCTCCACGTCGGCTTCAAAGGAAGCATTGGGAACCTCGCCGAGTGTGAGGTCACGGTGACGTCCTTCGATGATGCCCCTATCGGCGACGAGGTCCTTGGACCCGATGCGCCAGACGCCCCCGATGAGGTCGCCGATACCTTGAGTATTCGCAGGATGACCACCGACGACATCGAGGGTCTTATCCGTTGTATCTACCGCTGCTATGGCTACACCTACCCTGACGCCATGATGTACGAAGCCAAGCATGTGCGTCGCCTCCTGCAGTCCGGATCGATGTACTCAGTGGTGGCTCAAACGGCTGACGGAGAGATCGTCGGACACTGCGCCATTGTCTTCGATCGAACCAATGACCCGGTCCCCGAAGCGGGCCGGATGATCGTTGATCCCCGATTCCGGGGTCACCATCTGGCGGAGCGGATGGCTGAACTGCGTCACCAGATCGCTTTTGAGGCAGGCGTCTCTGGCATCTATTCGAAGTGTGTGACCAATCATGTCGCTTCACAGCAGGCGGCGCTCCGTCGGGGGGCTGTCGAAGTCGGCCTGATGCTGGGGATGGTCGGGGGCCAGATGGTCATGACTGGTCTCCCAAGTTCGGCTGATGGTCGCAAGAGCCTGATGGCGGTCTTTATCGCCTGCACGCCACAACAGAGCGGCACGCTTTCTGTTGCCGAGCGGCATGGAGAGATGATGCAACGCCTGGTTGAGCGAACCGGCCTGGACCGAGACTTCAGCCACGAATTGGTTGAGCCTGCCTCAGCCGAAACGCTCCTTCGAGTCAGTGTCTCCGCTGCCTTCAGCGCAGCCGAAATCGTTGTGTCGCAGATCGGGTCCGATCTCGTTGATCGCCTTGCTGACGAACTCGACGGGTTTCGTTCGATGGACCTTGCAGTGATCGAACTCGACCTTCCGATGCACGACGTCTCTGCCGCATGGGCCGTGGAGAAGCTTGAGCACATGGGATTTACATGGTGCGCCTGGCTGCCGGAGTTTGACGAGACGGGCGATGTGCAGCGTCTCCAGAGGGTGACTGATCGACCCATCGACTTCGAGGGCATTGCCTGCGCTCGGCCGGAGGGGGTCGAAGTCCGCGACTTCACCATCTCCGAATGGAGGCGCGTCCAGCGTTCCCTGATCGGTGGCTGAGGTGGGAGCACCAGACGCTGACCTGAGGCTGACAATCGCCGATGAATCGGCCATTGGGGCAGCAGGTGAGGCGGTCCGATCCTGCGCTGCTGATCGGGGTCTCGGCGCTGAACGGTCGCTGCGCATGCAGGCGGTGGTCGAGGAGTTGGTGCGGGAGGCATTCGCGCGCGAAGCGCTGGTGGGCAATCACGCGGTGACCGTTGAAATCTTCTTCGATGGTTCCTCGCTCGCGGTGGAAGTGGGTGATCAACGGCTCCCGATCTCGGCTGATGAAGCCCGCCATCTGCCATCACGACGACTTCATCGATTGGGCATGGTTGATTCGTTGCGGGTTGGCTTCCGGGGGAGTGAGGGTAATTCGGTTCGCTGTGAGGCAAGGCTTGATCGGGGTTTCGGGGACGACCACGATCACATCGACCCGGTTGATGCCCACGATGGCGACAGCGAGGAAGACGCCAACTTGGCTGACGCAGTGGAGATTCGAGCGATGGAGCCTTCTGACGCTGAAGGTCTTGTCCGATGCCTTTACCGTTGCTATGGCTACTCCTATCCTGACCACTCGCTGTATGACGTTTCGATGATTCGGGCCCGGTTGCGCCGAGGAATGATGCGCTCAGTGATCGCGGTGCTTCCTGACGGCGAGATCGTCGGCCACATCGCGTATGTCTATGAACGCCTGGGCGATTCGATCCCCGAGAGCGGCCGTCTCATTGTGGATCCGAGGCTCCGGGGCCGCCACCTCGCTGATCGCATGGCCATCGTGCGCGATGAGATTGCCAGAGACCTTGGAGTGAAGGGAATGTGGGCAAAGGCGGTGACGAACCATGCTGCGAGCCAGAAAGTGTGTCTCACGCTCGGATCCGTCGAGACCGGTCTCGCTATTGGGTCGCAACCTTCGGGTGTCTCCATGGCTGGGATGCCGAACCCTCATGGAGGGTGGCGAAGCCTCCTGATCTTCTTTCGAGCATTTCGCTCGATTGGTCCTCGAGAAATTTACGTTCCCGAGGACCTCCGACCCCTCGTCGCCTTGCTCGCCGAGAGGCTCGGGATCGATCGGACGTTTGCCGCCGAAGCCAGCGGAATCCTCCAAGGGCGGACTGGCATCGAGATCGATCTTGCGTTGGCCCACGGTCTCGCTCACCTCCGGGTGACCTCGATCGGATCTGACGTCGTGGCGCGTGTGAGTGACGAAGTATCGGCACTCGCTCATCTCTCGCTCGGGGCGATCCATCTCGACGTCCCTCTCGCAGACCCATCGGCACCGATGGCCATCGAGGCCCTTGAGCGCCTCGGCTTCGCCTGGTCCGGCTGGATCCCTGAGTTTGCTCCGTCAGGCGACGTGATCCGCCTGCAACGGGTGGGCGATCACCCAGTCGACCTCGAAAGCATCGTGTACGCCCGGAGCGAAGCGCGCGACCTTGGCGAGGTCGCCATCGCTCAGTGGCAGCGCGTTCGTCGGGTCACCCTTGGCGTCGCCCGCTGATTGGGAATCGGTCGCTGAGCGACTAGCGGGCGAAGGCCAACGGGGTGCGAACGAGGCGGAGCAGCCGGTCCCACTCGCTCCACGATGCCAGTTCACTGCCGTCGCTGAGGTGAGCATTCCCGTTCGTGGCGAACCTGATGTGTGTCCATGAGGGGATCATCACTCCATGGACCGATGGCTTGTCATCGACAAGGACATCTCCGCGGACGAAGGTCTTGTCGTTCGCCATCACCACCTTGCCGACGAGGGCCGAGAAGTGCTCCTCGATCCAACTGAGCTTGTCGGAAGCACAGGTGGGATTCGAAAGATCCGGCGCCGTGCACACCACAATCTCGCAGCCGGCTTCGAGCAGTCTCTCGACTGCTTCTTGAGCACCGGCGACGACGGGTAGTGAACGGTAGAAGCCAGGATCGTGACGGGCATCATCAAGAAGCCGGACAGCGGCGTCACCGAAATGACGCCTGATGTCATCGCTGTAGTCCCAGTCAGTCCAGCGAACCAACGTGTGATCGAGGCCGGCGCTAGCGAGCACGGCGTGGATGCCAGCATCGAAGTCGGCGAGAGGACCATCCTGATCGAGGAGAATCAACGGCTTGTGGTCGATGTGCATGCCCCCATGGTGCGACATCGATGTAACACCATCGGCAACGTGGCTGAGCGCGCCTTCGGGTCGTGGATGATCCGCCGTAGCCTGTCGAAGTGATCCGTCTGGGAACCCGAGCGTTCGTTGCCGCTTCGATAGCGTTGGTCACGACATCATTGAGCTCTTCAGGGGCTTTCGCGTCATCCCGCCCCTTGTCGACCCCAGTGACCCTGTCAGTGGGAGCCGCGACCGGCTCTTCCTTGGCCCGCGGGTTCGTGGGCCTGACCTTCGAAGCCTCTGTCCTCGGGACGCCGGCACTTGACGCATCGACCTCCAATCTTGGGCAGTTCCTCTCGGCGCTCGACCAAGGCCGGAAGCGCTCTCGGGGCATCCTGCGTTTCGGCGGCTCTGATTCCGACGACAAGGTGGTCTGGGCTTCGGATTCCCTTCGGCCACTTCCGGCGTGGGCGTCAAAGTCGATTGGCCCGAGTGACCTGCGCGCCTTGGCAACGATTACTGGCCCGTCTGGATGGTCAGTCGACCTCGGCGTCAATCTGCTCCACCCGAGCGTCTCGAAGGCCGCCAAGGAGGTGGCGAGCGCTCGGCAGATCCTCGGTACCCAACTCCACGAAGTGAGCATTGGCAATGAGCCCGATCTCTACACGCTGTTTAACGGGATCCCCGTGAATTTCGAGGAGTACATCGCTCGGGTCCATGAGTACAAGGCGGCGATCCGAGCGTTGACACCCTCGGTGAAGTTCGCGGGTCCCGACTTCTACAGCACGTCGTGGCTCGACGCCTTCGCGTGGTCGAGTGAGAACACCCCCTCTGAACTCTCGACGTTCAGCTATCACTTCTATCCGGCCTACGACTGCAACCGTGTCGCGATCAGCGCGTCAGCGCTCTTGTCGGAGGCATCGTTCACCTCCGAGAAGGTTCTGATCGATCGCGCCAGCCTCGCCGCCCGGTTGGGCGGTCATACGCTTGCGCTCGACGAGTTCAACTCCATTAGCTGCGGGCACTACTCGCCGGTGGAGCACCAGTTTGCATCAGCGCTCTGGGCTGTCCACGGCCTCCTTCTCGCCGCTTCTCGAGGCGTCGTCTCGGTGGGAGTCCAGATGACGCCGTCGAACTGCAACTCCTACACCCCGCTGTGCATCCCTGATCCGAACAAGCCCGGAGAGTTTGCCCCTCGGCCAATCTTTTCCGCCATGGAACTCGTCGCCCACCTTGAGACGGGCGTCTTCCTCGGTACAACCTCCTCGGCGTCGCTGCCCGCGGGCGTGAATGCATGGGCACTCCGCGGCGCTGATGGAACCGTTTCGGTGGTGGTCGAAAACACACGCTCGAAGCCACTCTCGGCGCTCACTCTCTCGATGCCAGGAAGGACACTGGTCTCGACCACTGAGCTCACGGCCCCCGCTCTCGATGCAACCGATGGGGTCACACTGATCACCACGCCGTCATCGTCATCGTCGCTGACAGGTCTTCACGTGGCGGCCCAAAGTGTGAAGGTGTTCACCCTCGGTTCCTGAGAATCAGGGGCGAGGTACGAGGATCGTCGTTGTCGGTACCCGCCGCTTGCGCGATTGTCAGGCCGCGACGCGTGGGTCGCCAGGGTCGGCGATGCCGGATCCCAGAGTGGGATCAGCCCCAGATCCGAGAGCGGGACGCCAGCCAGGAGGACCGATGGCGAAGCGGATCCGATCACCCCACGACGTCGCCTGACTGATGTCGGAGAACATCGCCCGATACTCATGGGTGGCGATGATCGCTGGGCTGAAGGTTTCGATATTCGAGGTGAGGCCATACCGGCTCTGTTCGACCTCTGGTTCGAACGTCCCGAAGATCCGATCCCAGAGAATCAGGATGCCGCCGTGGTTCCTGTCGAGATAGCGCCTGTTGGCACCGTGATGGACCCGGTGAGATGAGGGCGTCGAAAGGAGTGCCTCGCCGAGACCCAACGAACGAACAACTTCGGTGTGGATCCAGAACTGCCAGATCAGGTTGACCCCACGGGCCTTCAAGATCAGGGCAGGCCGAATCCCGAAAAGGCTCAAGACGCCATAGGGCACCATCGTCCCGAACGACTCCGCGATGGGTTGCCGCAAAGCGGTCGAGAGGTTGTAGCGCTCTGAAGAGTGATGAACCACGTGGATCGACCACAGATAGCGGTGCTCATGTTGGAGCCGGTGGCTCCAGTAATAGAGAAAGTCCCACCCGATCATCGCCAGCGAGAACGGGACGAGGCCACCGCCAAGATCGGGCAGCAGTCTCTTTGCGAACATGCGATCTGACGACCCCGCTGAGGCGAGCCAGGTTGCAGCAGCAACACCCCCAGTGGCCATCGCCACCGGACCCGCCAGCTTTTGGACGAAGCGGAGACGCCGGTCGCTTGGAGATTCGACAGAGTCGGGCATCAGAGTCGGGTCTTCGGCTGCTGTGTCTCTCAGGAGATCAACGTGTCGCCGGCGGCGCCGCAGGCCATGATCGGCGCCAGCAGCGGCGGCGGCCGACGCAGCGGCCACGCCGAGGAGCGCCTTTCCGAACCGTCCTCGACCGGGGGTCAACGGCCGAAGGAGGGTTGGAAGCACGAGCGGAGCGATCACTGACAATTGACCCATCGACAAACTGGCCATGGTGTCGCGTTGTTCGTAACCACCCGAGGGGTCTCGTTGACCCAGATGGCGTCGATACCACGCACGTTCAGCAGCAATCGAAGCAAAGAAGACCGGGATTGCCCACAGGGTCGGATCCTTCCGAAGGTGTCCCGAAGCCATCGCCTGAGTCTCGCCTATCCGCTTCATGTGGTCCAGTACGTCGGTTGGCTCCGCCCCATTATCTCCGTTTCGCAACCTCGTCTGCCTCGTCGTTCCGCTGCTCGGCGCCGACGGCAAACAGGATGAAGGCTCCGATGAAGATGAGCCAGACGTCGTAGACAAAGCCCACGGCGATCATCGCTACTGCGATCACCCGAGCCACCTTGGCGGCTTGTGCGGTAGCGAGTCGCCGATCTTCTCGCATCGAGAGTGCCGCCCTGAGGAGCCGCCCGCCATCCATGGGGAGAGCTGGCAGGAGGTTGAAGAGGCCAAGAAGGAGGTTGAGCCAGGCAATCCGAGCGATCCACGATCCGCCAAGAAGGGTTGGCGGCCAGATGGTCGTGCCGCTGAGAAGGGCGATCGCGGCAAAGAAGACGGCGAGACCGAGGCTGGTGAGGGGTCCGACTACGGCGATGGCGAACTCCTTCTTTGGGTCCTTGGGTATCGACTCCATCTGTGAGACCCCACCGATAGGTAGCAGCAGGATGTCGTCGACCACCACGTCGTTGCGGATGGCCACGACACAATGGGCCAACTCGTGAAGCAGCACGGAACTGAAGATGACGAGGATCCACAAGAGACCTGCGACGATCGTTTCGAGACCACGGCTGTACTCAGCAAAGACCACGAGGCCGATCAGGAGGATGAAGGTCCAGTGGATCCGGACGTCAACTCCCATGATGCGTGCAACGCGCAGCGACCCCGGGTGGTTAGTGGATGGTGGCACTGGAGGGCGTCATCGCGTAGCCGGATGATCCTGTGGATGGCGGTTGGGGGTGATCGCCATGGAGGAAGCCTCCCACCCCAAGGGGGTCTGCGGTGGTCGGGCCTCGCTTAGGCTTCTGCGGCATCCTTCAGCGCCGCCAGGGTCGACTCCATGCTGGAGCGATTGTGCTCCGCGCGATCAGCGATCCCGCTGACCGGCTTTCCAAGCGCCTTCGCCAGCCGATTTCGCTCGTCGATCCACGTCTCGGTAACGGTGCAACCTGAAGCGGTCTCCTCGATCACATAGCGCCAGACGGCCACTTTGATGAAGCCGGCAGTGATACGAAACGCGAGGACATGTGGAGAGGTGGCCTCGATGATGGTTCCCGTCGTGCTCCACCGCTTCGACTCATGGGAGTTGGTCCCCTTGAATCGGGCGCCAATTGTCGCTGATGAGGCTCCCTTGAGCCATGTAGCGCTGTCGTTCTCCGGTGACCACTCACCCATCCGGGGCAGGTCAGACACCATCGAATAGACGGTCTCTGCGGTGGCATTGATCTCAATTGACACGCGTACCTGGTCAGCCATGATGCCAAGTGTACCGAGGCACCAGGTCGGGCGACGGTGTCACCCAGCAGCGGTTCGGGGCTGGACGGTCCTTGCCAAGATCCCGAGCGTGGCCCGAAGAGCCTCTGTCGAGAGGATCGGGAAGATTCCTGCCTCCCGCCAGACAGGGTCGATGTCGGACCAGTCATAGAAGGAGGTGACGAGGGTTCCTCCCTCGACCTCGACAAGGCGGTAGCCGTAGATGTGACCGATCTGCGGTTCGATCTTGCCCGTGATCGTCCAGGCGATCGTCTGGTTCGGGACGTAGGTCGTGATCTCGACCGTCACGTCGTAGCGGCCGAGGGGGTAGTCGTTCAGGGACTCTCGATCCATTTGGACCACGAAGCTGTCACCGACCGCTCCAACCGGACCGCCGCTGGCATCCATGAGCATCCCGGACGAATCGATCAGAACATGCCCCTCAGGGTGCCTGAGGAGATCAAAGATCGTGGTGGCGTCGGCTTGGATAAGTCGACTGACCTCAAGGCGATCATCATGATTCGTTGTGTCATCCATCTCGAGATCCTGCCATCTTCTTGGCTGATGCTCGAGAGCATCAGGAAGCAATCGTGTGCTGTGATGGGCCGCGAGTTCGAACATGGGGGCTGAGAGCGACGTGGCACGACAAGTGAAGTTCACGCCCCGGCCGCCAGTGGCTGAGGGCCTCGGGATGCCGTGGGACGTCGAGGGTGGCGATGCCGTGGCGGCCATCAGCAATGCTCGCCGGACCCTGGGGGACACCTTCGTCGTCGAGTCAGGCGGTGATGAGTACCTCTTCACCTTCTCGCCAGTGGGCGTCGTTTCTTTCTACGCGCTTGCCGAGACGACAGCCAGCAAGGGCATGGCCGACTTCCGGATGCTGCGCCGAAAATTGCCCGATGAGATCTTCAGTGGTCGGCGGACATTCCCTCATCAGCTGTTCGGCCGGGACGAGGTCACCACCTATCTCGGTCACCTCGAGGCAGTTCTCGAGGAGATCATCGCCGAACTCGGCGAGGATGGCACTGTTGAGTTGTTTGCGCTGACCCGCAGAATCGGGCACCGGATGGGACTGGCGTCTTGGGGTGGACCCGGCGCCGCCAGCGGCGAGCGTTTCGAACGCCTGGTGGCGGCCTTCGATGATCTTGACGGCTCCGAGGCGTTCGTTCACCCTGACGCCATGGCGGCGGTGAAACGAAATGGCAAGGCCGTCGAACGAGCGGCCCTCGAGACCATTGTTGAAGAGATCGGCGGCGATCTCACGCCGAGTTCGCTGGCCGGGCATCCTCGCTTCGCCATGGTGGCCGACGCCTGGTCATCGGAATCGAGTGAGGTGGCGCGCCGGGGCATCGCTCTCGACGTGGCACTCATCCACATTGCGTCGATGTCGAACCTGGTGGCAGCCCTTGGCTGGGCAGTCATCGATCTTCTTGAGCATCCTGATGAACAAGAAGGGGTCAGGATGGGTGATCGCAGTCTCGCCGAGCGATGTGCTCTCGAGTCCACTCGGCTTGCCCAGCGATCGATCATGGCTCGATTCGTCATGGAGCCCCTGACGTTTGACACGGGTGCCGCCGTCATTGATGTGGCGCCGGGAGCCACCATCGCGACGCTGCTCCCGCTGACCAATGCGGCAGCTCCCGGTTATGAGGCCTGGAAGCCTGATCGATGGCGTCGCCGCCGGCTCGCCGACCCGACCGGACTCGAGGCGACCGAGCTCGTGACGGTCTTTGGACACGGAAGCCATACGTGTCCCGCCCAGCCCTTCGCGCTCTCGGTGATGACCATGGTGATGACCCGACTGACCGCCACGTTCGACCTCGACCCGCTCTGGAGTACCCGACCCTTGCCAGTTCCTGCCCAGATTGGAGGAGTGGCGAGATCCGAAACTCCCTGCGAGATCCGCTATCGCCGACGAGCCGAGCCTTCGATTGCGGAGATCACTGTTCCTTGAGGCCAGGGTGGTTCTTGGCCAGCAGCGGGAGCAGGAGGCGATTGGGAATCAGGCGGGAGACCCGAGTCGCAAACCGGTTGGCAGCGCCTGGGATGGCGACCACGTTGCCAGCGGCCAGAGCGTCGAGGCCGACCGCAGCGGCCAGTTTGAAATGGAGCTGCACGAGCCCGGCGGCGGCCATCGCGAGGTCGCCAGGCTGGTGGTCCAGCCCTGATGCGGAGACGTGCGGCGGCTGCGCTGCTGGCCGGCGCGGTGCCGACGGCGACGCAGGCGCACAGTTTCGGAACCCCCTATATCCTGCCGGTGCCGCTGTGGATGTACGGCTATGGC
>JBAXAR010000034.1:0-18977 GCA_037142475.1 Actinomycetes bacterium | reverse complement strand
AAGGGCCCGCAGGCGCCCAGGGAGCAACAGGCGCCCAGGGAGCAACTGGCGCCCAGGGATCAACCGGTGCTCAAGGGCCCGCTGGAGCCCAGGGATCGACCGGTGCCCAGGGATCGACCGGTGCCCAGGGATCGACCGGTGCCCAAGGTGGTGACGGGAACCAAGGCGCAGACGGTGCCCAAGGTGCTGACGGGAACCAAGGCGCAGACGGTGCTCAGGGTGCTCAAGGAACAGATGGCTCGGGCGAGAATGGTGTCCAAGGGGCTCAGGGCGCTCAAGGCGAGGCTGGCGCCCAGGGATCGACTGGCGCTCAAGGCGAGGATGGAGCCCAAGGATCGACTGGAGCCCAGGGGCCGCAGGGCGCCCAGGGATTGACTGGACCTCAGGGAAACACTGGGCCTCAGGGAAATAGGGGTGTAGCGGGAGGCCGTGGCCCCCAAGGTCCCTACGGGAACCAAGGTGCTCAGGGCCAGGACGCTCAGAATGGAAACCAGGGATTCTCGGGAGCTCAGGGATCCACCGGTGCTAACGGCGCTCAGGGCTACCAGGGAAATCAGGGTGTCCAGGGCCCCCAGGGCCCCCAGGGCAAGAACGACAATTACAAGGCGGGCGATGTTACTGGGCTGACTCAAGATGGGCCGCAAGGACCGATTGCGCTCGGTGTCACGACGTTCTCGGCCAACTACGTCTTCCAGTCGCCGTTCACGGCAGAGGATGGACTTCCGGCAGTGATCGTGAATGCTCATTTCCCAGGAGCAATCTGCACGGTTTCCAATGTCGCATTGGAAGGATTCACGGTTACCTGTCTGAACGCGTCACCTTCGACGACGGTTTCCTTCATCGCTCAACCGCAGACAGACGGGCTCGTTTCGTAGTTCCCGATTTCGCCGACAGAATCGGTCGACCAAAACCCCCGGAGCCCAGTGCTCCGGGGGTTTTGTCGTTTGTGAACGTCTTTGCCTGGTTGGGAAGTAGGGGGAACATCCTTCCCCGAGATCCTCCGGCGATTTCAGAGTAATCCGCAGAAGGCCGAAAGGGCTTCGGCCTCCGATCCGAGATGTCGGGAAAATGCCTCAAGGATTGTGCGTTCAGCCGAACTTCCAACAAATGGCACATTGACTTGGAGAGATCCGGTGACCGTTTCGGTGGTTGATTGAGATCCTTCTGTGAACGTCAACCTGCCGGCGCAGGACAGAAGGCCTTGGTAGTGGTCTGGGATCACAACAAAGGTCCCGATGTGAGTTCGTAGGTCAATCTCCGTGCGGATGACCCATGTCAACTTGTCGGGATTGACGGCCATGCGCAAAGCACCAGAGACTGATCCAGTAAATGCGTAGCGCACATCAGTGCAGATCCTTGTTTCAGATCGCTCCGCTAGGAGCAGCGCAGGTCGATCAAGATTTCCCAGGGTTCCCTCTAGGGAGGCGTAGTAGTCATCATTCGTGAGGGCCTCTTCAATCGCCGACCGTGGGGCGGCAATGTGCTCAGTGACCTCGAATTCCATCGCTTCAGGCTGTGGGCTTCATTGAAGGCAGACCGAGTTTCCGGTGATCCCAACTCACGGTGCGGTCGACGTTCAGCTTGTAGATGGTGCGATTGTTGAGCATGACTTCGACGAAGGGACGGAGCTCCTCTGTGTACTCGCCGTTGTAGCGGCTAAAGACGCTGACCCCTACATCCCAGATCGTTTCAGGATCCTCAATGATTTCCGCCGTTCCGACAAGTTCGACACCACGGAGCTCGTCGTAACTGTCCCCATCCTCAAAGAGGCACGTCATCATAGGGTTGCGGGCCAGATTCCTTGCCTTCTGGGATTTCGCTTTGGTTTCAATTGCGACGAACCCATCAACGATTCCGTACCACATGGCGACAGCGTGAATCGTGCCATCGTGATTCATGGTGCACATGGTCATAGGTCGTGTCTCGGCGAGAAAGGTGGACACCTCTTCGGGCGTCATTTTGATTTGGCCTCGCTGGTTGATTCCTGCTCCCGCCGGTGCGGTCTCGTCAGCCATACTTCCCCCTCTTTCCCCTTGTTGCCGTCCTGTTACGACCGTGGCCGAAGCGTAGACCGCTCCCTACGCACTGCGCACCTACTCCCAGAGTTCACCAGGTGATCACCTCAACGATGCCTGACGGTCGCAGGAGGTTCACGTCGGGTCCGTATCGTGAGGGGATGAGCATGCGCTGGGGCAAAGCTCCTTCTCCGAGTTCGTCGTCAAGGTGGATGCCGAAGTCCCTGCTGCCCGCGGAGATTGCCGGCTCCCGTTCTCTTCACAATGGCGACCAGCGTGGATCCCGTACGCACATGGCCTCCAGTGATGAGGCTGGAATCACTGCGGACCCATCCCCCCATTTGGCCCCCAGCGGCGGAGAAGACCAAGCGGGGTTCCCCACAACTGAGCCTTTGTCCGACGGGCGACCGGGAACACTGCCACTTATCCTCATCGTTGATGACGAGATCTCCTATCGAGACGCGCTCAGTGTTGGTCTTCGCGGAGAGGGATTTGCGGTCGCGGTAGCCGCCGATGGCGCCGAGGCAATTCGGTCATTCTCCGAGCAAACGCCCGATCTTGTGCTGCTCGATGTCATGCTTCCCGACGGTCCGGGCACAGAGGTCTGTCGAGCGCTCCGAACCCTCGCTGACGTGCCGATCATCATGGTGTCCGCTCGATCTGATGAGATCGACATCGTCCTCGGACTCGAGTTCGGGGCGACTGACTACGTGGCGAAGCCCTATCGGTTGCGTGAATTGGTGGCCCGCATCCGAACGGTATTGCGTCGGACTGCAACGTCAGATGCTGAAGGCGACGTCATTGCTGTCGGACCGGTCAGGATGGACTCGTCGCGACGAGAAACCCACATCCGAGGCGAGGTGGTGGACCTTTCGAGAAAGGAATTCGACCTCCTCTGGCTCTTGGTGAGTCGCGCTGGGATCGTCGTCACGAGAGACGAATGCATTGACGCCCTCTGGTGGGATCAGGAGCTCCTCGACACCCGTACGCTCGATACTCACATCAAACGCATCCGGAGCAAGGTTGAGCATGATTCCGCTGATCCTCACCATCTCCGGACAATCCGGGGTATTGGGTTCCGGTTCGACGCCTGAGCGGTTGTCATGGAGTGTCGGTACGATAGGCCCATGCACACCGGTGATCTTGTCCAAAACTTTTCTCTTCTGGACCAAGAGGGGGTAGAGCGATCCCTCGTGACGCTTCTCGAGGCTGGCCCTGTCGTCCTTTTCTTTTACCCGGCAGCGATGACCACGGGTTGCACAAAAGAATCGTGTCATTTCCGAGACCTCGGGGCGGAGTTCGCCATAGCTGGAGCCCAGCGTGTGGGGATTTCGATGGACACGGTCGACAAGCAGGCCGAGTTCTCGGCGAAGCACAACTTCGATTATCCGCTCCTCGCTGACACCGAAGGTGCCGTCGCCCGTCAGTTCGGGGTGAAGAGGCGATTCGATATCTTGCGGACAAAGCGCTCGACGTTCGTGATCGGGACCGACGCCCGAGTCCTCGCGGTGATCAACTCCGAAACCTCGATGAACTCGCACGCTGACAAGGCCCTCGAGGGTCTGCGATCGAAATAGCCGGTCGTTGCTCTGGCGGCGATGAACGCCATGGGTCGTTGATCCGAAGTTCCGCCGGGCCAGGACTGCCGGAACGGACGGCCCCGGCCCCGAACGTACAGAACGTGGGCCGTCGCCGGGACGTTTCGGCGTCGAAGTACGATCCTGCTGTGGGACGCGAGCCAAAAGGTCCGGACAAGATCACCGCCGCCATTGTCGGCGCCCAGAAGGCCGGTACGAGTTCGCTTGCTGCCATTCTCGGCACCCACCCCGATGTGGCCTTGGCCCAGGGGAAGGAAGCGCACCTTTTCGATGACGCGGATATCCAGGCTGATGGCCTGACGCGACAGCGTCTCGCTCAAGCGTTCCCGAATTTCGCTGGGGAACGTATCGTCCTCGATGCCACACCGAGCTACCTCTACCTACCCGGAGCGCTTGAGACTCTGGTCGAGCACAATCCTGACATCCGAGTGATCGTGGTCCTCCGGGACCCCGTGGAACGTGCATTCTCCCAGCACGGACACTCGGTCCGGCGGGGCCTCGAAGATCTTTCGTTCGCCCGAGGCTTACTCGCAGAGAAAAGCCGACTCTCGGGAGATCGCGACCCGCTCGTGGTGGACTCTCCCCGCCGGGTCTCCTCCTACGTCGACCGCGGTCGCTACGAGATTCAACTCGATCGTCTCCAGCGCCTCGTCGGTCACGTGCTCATCGTTCGCTTTCAGGACTTCGTCGCCGATCCAGCCACGGTCGTGTTGGCGATTCAGGGGTTCCTTGGGATCGCTGCGCTGGCTCCGCCCGATGAGCCGATGCACCTGAATCGCCGAGAGGTGGCCGTCGCCCCTCCTCGGCTGGGACGGGCCATTGCAGCGCTGAAACTTCGGCGAAGTGCTCGTCGAACGGAAGACGTTCTCAGATGGCAGCCCGGAGATCTGAGAGCTCCCGCTTCAAGTCCGCCACTGATTGTGGAATGGCCCGAATCGCCACCTCGAGCACTCCTCGACGTCCTGGGCCCATTGGGGACGTGAGAAGGTGATCACGGCAGGGCTGAGTGTGACGCATCCTCGCGAGGGACCCTGGCGCTGAAGGCGGCGACGTCAGCCACGGTTGCGGGCACATCGATCGTCAGGACGACACGGTCCCTCACGACGGGTCTTCCACTGATCCACACGTCGGTAACGTCAGCGCGGCTTGCTGCGTAGACGACGGTCGAGACGGGGTCATAGCTCGGCACCAGCGATGGTGACTGTGGATCAAGCAGGACGAGATCAGCCTGTTTGCCGAGTTCGATTGATCCGATTTCATGGTCCATGCCGAGGGCTTGGGCTCCACCAAGGGTGGCCATTTTCAGGATCTGGTGGGCGGAGAGGATTGCAGCGTCACCGCGTGTCCCCTTCGGGAGCAGCGCCGCCATCCGCATGGCGGCGAACAGGTCAAGATCGTTTGACGAGGCTGGGCCATCGGTTCCGAGGCCGACGACGACCCCCGCTTCGAGCATTTCGGGGATCGGAGAGATTCCGGAGCCAAGTTTCATATTCGACAAGGGGCAGTGCGCCACTGCCGTTCGAGTTGCTGCCAGACGATTGACCTCCTCGCTGTCGAGGACCACGGCATGGGCCAGCACCGTTCCCTCGCGGAGGAGTCCGAGCTCGTCGAGGAGCCTCACCGGCGTCATGCCAGTGGCAGTCGTGACCTGCTCGACCTCAGCGGCATTTTCTGAGCAATGGATGTGGAAACGAGCCTGCTGGTCGTCGACCAGGGAGCGGACTGTTCGCAGCTCGTCGATCGTCATCGTGTAGGTGCCATGGGCAAAGATCCAGCGATGCGGTCCGGTGGCCGTGGCTGCTTGGCATCGTTGATCGAACGTGAGGTGATCGGGAGCATCTGTTCCAATCAGGCAGGGACCGTTCTCAAGGCGGAACCCCGCGGCACGTGCTTCAGCTGCTGCTGCCTCGTGGAACCAGTACATGTCGAGTGCCGTCGTGGTTCCCGCTCGCAGGGATTCGGCCAGGGCGAGGCGAGTCCCGAGCGCCACTGACCTGGAGTCAATGATGGCGGCCTCGACGGGGAAGACGGTGGCGAGGAATGTTTGGAGGTTCCGGTCATCCGCGAGTCCTCTCATGAGGGTCATTGCGAGGTGGGAGTGGGCGTTGATGAGGCCGGGCATAAGGATGCCTCCCCCCGCATCGATTTGGTGTTGGATCGAATGGGTTCCTGCCCCTCCTCCCTCGACGATCTCGGCGATGACGCCATCTTCAACAACAACGTCGGTATCGAGGAGTACTCGGTCACCGGGGTCCATCGTGATCACGGTGGCATGTCGGATCACCATGCGGCTCATGACGAACTCGCCGTCTGATGGTGCCGATCCATCGAGGGGTACCAGATCGAGTGGCGGGTATCTCGTTGCAGGGAGGGTTCCATGAGGTGTCCTTTCGTTGGTGGCGTCGGGCCTGACGCCACCAGCGGTCTGGAGATGATCTTCACATGGTGGGTGCTCGACGTGGGCGATTCACTCGTACGGCGCCGATTGGTTCTGTCCGAAGTGCGCCGAAGTCAGGTGCCGAGATCGCGTCGGTTGAAGCCCACAATCGCCGCACCGAGCACGGCCACTGTTGCCACGGCCACGCCCCCCAGATGCCAGAGATGGAACCCTGACGCAAGAGGGTCGGTCCCAAGTGCGTGATACCAAGGTGAGAGAGGTCGGAACGGACGCAACCAGTCGACCAGATCAGGCAAGGTGCTCAGGAGATACGCCGCGACAGCCAAGACCGTGGTGACTCCCCGAGCAAGACCCCGTGCGCCGGTACTGGCGCCGATGGCCAGCGCGAGAGATCCGAAAAGGACTCCAATCAAGCAGACCGCCACTGTCGCTGCGGTCAAGGCACTGACGGAGACACCGAGATCAAAGACCACGATGCCGACAAGTGCTCCGAGGCCCAGGCCCAGGCTTGCCACCACGAGCCCGGTGACCAGCGAGGCCCACTTCTCGAGGACCACGCGTTGGCGGGAGAGAGGGTTCGCCAAGAGGAGGTCGATCGTGCCTCGGTCTTCCTCACCGGCGGTGAGATCCCCACCCCAGAGTGCCCCGAAGATGATGAGCAACAGTGGACTTACCGTCGAGAAAACCTCCACCCGGAGGTAGCCGACCCCAGTGGTCATGTCCCCGATGGCGAAGAGGGAGCGCAGCACCTCGGGATAAGCCGAGTGGATCGTTTTCAGGGCGGGGTTGTCCCGGATGGTCGGGAAGATTGCGGTCATGACGAAGGCGTAGGTGAAGAGTCCCAGCGTCCATGCCACCAAGGCCCGACGCTCCTCGAAGAGTGACCGCTCGAAGGTTGAGCGGAGAACGATCCGCTGTCGCCTACGAGGGCGCATGGTCCTGCGCATAGAAGGCGAGGAAGAGTTCCTCGAGTGTTTGTTCCCTGACGACAAGGTCGAGGAGATCGACAGAGGCGAGCATGCTCATGACGGGGGTGAGGGGTCCCGCAGCCTTGAAGGTCAGTGTTCGCCCGGCCACGCTCACCTCGCTGACGCCTGGGAGCTCTCGGAGGTGATCGAGGTTGATCTCGCCGTCGGTCTCCGCCTCGATCAGGTGGGCCGAATGCCGACGGAGGTTGGTCACGTCATCGATGGCGATGATCCGTCCCTCTCTGATGAGGCCAACCCGATCAGCGATCTGACCGACCTCCGAGAGCACGTGGGATGACAGGAACACGGTGCGCCCTTCGGTGCACGCTCGTCGGATTTGGCCGTGGACAGACTGCTGGACGAGGGGGTCGAGACCTGAGGTTGGCTCGTCGAGTATCAGAACCTTTGGATCACCCATGAGGGCCTGAATGAGCCCCACCTTCTGGCGGTTCCCCTTGCTGAGGTCCTTGATGGGCCGATCGAGGTCCAATGAGAACTCCTCAGCGAGAGACTCGAAATGCGAGCTCTCGACGCCTGTGCGAAGGTGGGCCAAGTGGGTTAGGAGGGCTCGAGGAGTGAGCTTTTCGTAGAGAGTGAGCTCTCCGGGGAGATAGCCGATTTGCCGACGGACCTCGATGCCCTGGCGTCGGACGTCAAGGCCCAGGACGGTGATCTCGCCGTGATCTGGTCGGATCAGGTCAAGCACGAGGCGGATCGTGGTGGATTTCCCAGCTCCGTTGGGGCCGAGGAACCCGAATACCTCACCCGGATAGACGTCGAGAGTGATCTCGTCGACGCCTCCGCCACCCCTGTACTGCTTGGTCACTGCATGAAACCGGATCGTTGGTTCAGCCGCCTCCCTAGAGCGCTGCAGCGTCGTGGCGCGCCGATTCTCGCTGTGCGTGAGCCGTTCTTCCTCCATCTTCTGATTGTGCACCGCCCATTCCTTTGACGGACAGGGCCATTCGTCACTTGCTTTCGGGCGACCTCGATCCCGAACGACTGCTCGGCACTAGGGTCGCCGATGATGGCATTGCTCTCACTCCTCGACCTCGCCACCGTGATTGAGGGTGGCACTGCCAGCCAAGCCCTCGCGGAGACGACCGAGATGGCCCGTGTGGCCGAGGATGTCGGCATGCACCGCCTGTGGGTCGCCGAACACCACGGCATGCCCGGGGTTGCAAGCTCGTCACCCGCCGTCCTCGTCGCCCACCTTGCCGCCTCAACGACGACACTGCGTGTCGGCTCGGGAGGCATCATGCTCCCGAATCACGCTCCGTTGGTCATCGCCGAGCAGTTCGGGACGCTCGAAGCGCTTCATACGGGACGAATCGATCTGGGGATCGGTCGGGCGCCAGGGACCGACCTTCGAACGGCCAGGGCTCTCGGCCGAGGTGATGCCAGGACGTTCCCCGACGATCTGGTGGAGCTCATTGGCTACTTCACTGGAGCGTCAGAACATCTCGCAATGCCGGGACGCGGACTACTCCCTGAGATTTGGCTCCTCGGCTCGAGCACCTACAGCGCACAGCTGGCAGGGATGTTGGGGCTTCCTTTCAGCTTTGCCTTCCACTTCAGTCCTGAGTCCCTCGACGCAGCGCTCCTGGCGTATCGCTCCAACTTCCGAGCCTCTGCAGTCCTTGATGAGCCTCGAACCATGGTCGCCGCCGCAGTGCTGTGCGCACCGACCACCGAGGAAGCGATCTGGCTGGCGGGGCCCTCACGGCTCTCGATGCTGCTCTTGCGGCGAGGTCAACCTTCGACACTCATGACTCCAGAGACGGCGGCGGCTTGGGAGGTCACCGACGCAGAGCGCCAAGAGATGGAGCGCGCCTCGTTGTCGCACATCGTCGGAGATCCAGCAGTCGTGCTCGACGGGCTCACGGCGCTCCTCGAGCGGACATCGGCCGACGAGATCATGATCAGTACTCGGGCCCATGACCTTGCTCATCGCGCCCGTTCGGTGCGCCTGGTGGCCCAAGCGTGGGCGGGTCGCTGAGTTCAGCGCAGTTCGCGAGAGCGGGGAAGGGACCAATGCTGCCCGAACCCTTTGATCAGCGCGGGGAAGGCCCCACCATCACAGATCGGGTGATGTCTCCATGCCGGCGTTCCAGACTGATCGAGCGACGATCTTGGTGCGATCGGCGCGATCGGCGTACTTCATGGAGATCTCCCTGACCTCCTCGAGGAGGCCGTCGGAGAGGGTGGTGGGATCGAGGCCAAGGGCGAGGAACCGGTCTCGCGTCACCATGAGCTCGTTCTCTGCAGCTTCTTTGCGGGGGTTGGGGAGGAAGGCAACGTCAACGTCGGTCTGGGAGGCGATCAACTCTGCGAGATCACGGACTCGATAGGTCTCCGTCACCTGGTTGAAGACCGAGGGCTGCTCACCGCGTGCCGGGGGATTGTCGAGGGCGATCTCCACACAGCGGACCGTGTCGCGGATGTGGATGAACGCCCTGGTCTGGCCGCCGGTGCCATGGACCGTCAGCGGATGACCGATCGCTGCCTGCATCAGGAAGCGGTTCAGTACCGTCCCGTAGTCGCCGTCGTAATCGAAGCGGTTAATGAGACGCTCGTCGAGGATGGTCTGAGGGGTCTGGGTGCCCCAGACAATTCCCTGGTGGAGATCGGTGATCCGAAGCCCGTCATTCTTGGCGTAAAAGGCGAAGAGCAACTGATCGAGCGTCTTGGTCATGTGGTACACCGAACCGGGGTTTGCCGGGTGAAGGATCTCGCGATCGATATCACCGTCGGGTGTTGGGACCTTGACGCTGAGATAGCCCTCAGGGATGGGGGCCGAGCCCGACCATCCGTAGCCGTAGACGCCCATCGTTCCGAGGTGCACGACGGCGATGTCGAGACCTGTCTCGACAATGGCGCACAAGAGATTGTGGGTACCGTTGACGTTGTTGTCGACCGTGTAGCGCTTGGCCTTCGCGCTGCGCATCGAATAGGGCGCTGCTCGCTGCTCGGCGAAGTGGACGACGGCGTCGGGCTCAAGGTCGATGAGGACGTCCACGAGGCGGTCGTACTCCTCCGCCAAGTTGAGATTGATGAACCCGATCTCTCGGCCGGTGAGTTCCTGCCAGACGGCAAGTCGCTCTCCCATGGGTCGGATAGGGGTGAGGGAGTCGACTTCAAGTTCGACGTCGATGTTTCGGCGGCTCAGATTGTCGATGATGGTGACGTCGTGGCCCACCGAGGAGAGGTGGAGTGCGGTGGGCCAGCCGCAAAAGCCGTCACCGCCAAGAACAATGATCTTCACATGGCCCTCTTTTGATCGTCGCAGACCGCACAAGCGGTTCCGCTGAGAATACACTCAGGGACCCGATGCTCGGGGAACGTAAAGGCGACCCAATCCATCAGGTTTCGGTTCTCGGTGGCTCCAGGGAGCCAGATGGTCCGCTCACGTGGGACTTTCCTTACCCGACCCTTCGACGACACGTCATGCTGGTGCCACCAAGACTCAATCGTCGGGAATATGACCATGGCCGACATCCGTGGTGAGCGGTCACCGCCGAATCGCTAGCGTTGGGCAGATGGAAGACTCCACACTGACGGTGGTCGAGGTCGATGTCGTGATCGTGGGGGCTGGTCTCTCCGGGATCGGAGCTGCCTGCCATCTGCGAATGGAACGTCCGGAGTCGACGTTCATGATCCTTGAGGGACGCTCGGATCTCGGCGGGACCTGGGACCTCTTCCGCTATCCCGGGGTTCGGAGCGACAGCGACATGCACACCCTCGGCTACGACTTCAAGCCGTGGACGGCGGAGAAGGCGATTGCCGACGGAGCGGCGATCATGGCGTATCTGCGTGAGGCGGTCGTCGAGCATGATCTGAGCTCGTCGATCCGCTTCGACCACCGTGTGACGGAGGCGACGTGGGATTCGACGACTGCTCGCTGGAGGGTACGGGCAACTCGGGGCGACGACGAGATCGTCGTGGTCACGTCGTTTCTCTTCATGTGCTCCGGCTACTACAGCTACGAGGCGGGCCACACCCCTCACTTTGAGGGAAGTGAAGCCTTCACCGGACAGATCATCCATCCTCAGGCGTGGCCCGAGGACCTCGACTACGCCGGCAAGAACGTCGTGGTCATTGGCTCGGGCGCCACGGCAGTGACCCTCGTGCCCGCTATGGCGGAGACCGCGGCCCATGTGACGATGCTGCAGCGAAGCCCGACCTATCTCGCCTCGAGGCCTGATCGTGATTCCATCGCCAACGCACTGCGCAAGGTCCTCCCCGACGCGTTGGCCTATCGGATCACCCGATTCAAGAACACGATGTTCCAGCAATTCCTCTATAAGAGGAGCCAGAGTCACCCCGAGAAGGTCAGAGAGGCCCTTCTCTCTCGGGTCACCGAGGAACTTGGGGATGAGGCCGCCGTCCATCGCCACTTCAGTCCCTCGTATAACCCATGGGATCAGCGACTCTGCCTCGTGACGAACGGAGATCTCTTCACGGCCATGCGTGAAGATCGGGCGCGTGTCGTGACCGCCACAATCGAGCGATTCGACGAGACCGGCGTGGTGCTGACCACGGGCGAGCATCTTGATGCCGACATCATCATCACCGCAACTGGTCTTGAGCTCCTAAGCCTCGGCGGCGTTCAGTTCACCGTGGATGGCAAGCGGGTGGACTTCTCCCAGACGTGGACCTACAAGGGGTTCATGTACTCCGACGTCCCGAATCTGGTCTCAGTCTTCGGCTACATCAATGCCTCATGGACCCTTCGGTCTGATCTCATCGACCGTTTCGTGTGTCGCCTTCTCGGCCACATGGCGGCAACCGGGAGCGAGATTTGTACTCCTCGGCTGAGGAACTCGGATCAGTCAATGGTTCCGAGGCCTTGGATCGACCAATTCAACCCCGGCTACATGACTCGATCAATGCACCTGTTCCCCAAGCAGGGTGACCGAATCCCGTGGCTCAATCCTCATGACTACCGCCATGATCGCCAGATGTTCCTCAAGGATCCCCTGGTTGATGGCGTCATGGAGTTCTCTCAGCCCTCGGCTGTGACTCGATAGTTCTTGGTGGAGCGTCTCGTCGAGACTGACGAGGGCAGGGCGGGTTCAGCGCAGCAGTAGATTTGAAGTGTCACGGTCAATGGCTCGGATTCGAGCACCCAGCTGTGTCGTGGTGTGGCGGTGCCGTGTCGGTCGTGAAGGGAGAACCCGTTGGCTCTTTTGACATTCGGAACTCCTGAGGTTCGCCGCGCTCATGTGGCGGCGATGAGGCTAGTGTCGACCGTGGGCGAGTCCAGAGCGTTCGAGGGACCCGATGCGGAGATCGTCGAATCATTCGCTGGCCTCCTCGGATGTGGGGGTTGCCACGGGTTGGCGCAATCGATCGACTTCTCGGATCTCCTTGGTGAGAGGCCTCCATGGGGGGACGCCGACGAGGCCATCGAGACGATCGGTGCGCTGGCTCCCGATCTCGGTGATCGACTTGAGGCCATCCATGCAGGGCTCCTCGTGGCGCTGTTCGCCGACGAGCTCGATCCCGATGCGATCGGGATGGCCAAGGCGATGGCTCGAGGGCTCGGTTGTAACGACGAGATGGTTGACCGAGCGCTTGAGGTCGCCAGCGAAGGGGCAGTATCGGCCAAGGCAGATCTTTTTCGGCGGTTCCTTTCGGAGCGAATCGATGTCGATGCAGCAATCATTCAGCGACACATGGACCGCCACGACTTGGCATCACTTACTCGTCCGGCAACGATCGATCGCTACCACCGCCTTATCGCTGAGGCCCCCGTGGGGTCACTCGGTGCAGAGATGCGCCGTTTCTACGGCGACGCCAGTTTCGATATTCCTGGGTCACCTGGCGTGCCGCTTCCCGTGGAGTTCTTGGCATCTCATGATATTCATCATGTCCTCGCCGGCTACGGGACGTCGGCTCAAGGCGAGGCCTATACGGCGGTGTTTAACGCGGGGAACGCAACCGCGGGAATTGGATGGCTCACTGTCGTCCTGCTTCAGTGGCACCAGGGCATCCAACTTGGCGTGTTCCCCGAAGGGCACTCGCACCTTGACCCGGCGGTCATGGCTGACGCGGCGCGACGCGGTTCACAGACCACCACCGACCTCTATGACGCCCATTGGGATTGGATGAGCCTCCTCGAGAAGCCACTGGACGAGGTGCGGGCATCGATGGGAGTTCCCGAGGGCGGCCAAGTCGTCGACGGTGGATTTTGGGGACCGTGAGCACCGAGCACGATGACCGAGCTCCCGATCCCGGGACGAGAGCGACGGGCGGCCGGGATGGCGTCGCCTCCCAGCGGGGGAACACCATTGAGTGGGAGGTCCAGCGTACCGAGATCTTCAGCGACGGCGTGATGGCCATTGGTCTCACCCTTTTGGTCCTCGATCTCTCGGTGCACGGCTATCGAGACAGCAATTTGGCGACCACCATCATTTCGCAATGGCCGACCTACGTGGCCTTCTTCATGTCGTTTGTCTACGTGGCCGTGATGTGGATGAACCACCATGCAGCGTTCAATCGCCTGCGGGCGACTTCGTTCGCCTTGCTCTGGGCCAATATGGGGATCCTTCTCGGCGCCGTGGTGCTGTCCTATCCAACCGGCGTGCTTGCCGAGGCCTTCCAGACAGGCAACGTGGCGGACGAGCGTTCTGCGATTGTCCTCTATGGGACCCTGGCGCTCCTGATGGGCCTGAGTTGGACGGCGTTCTTTTTCGTCGTCTCCCGCCACCCGATGTTGTGGAAGTTCGAGGGCGACAGACAGCGGTGGCGCACGGTGACGACATGGGCCACGTTCGGTGCCCTTGGCTATCTGGTCGCCATTGCTGCCGGCCTCTTGATTCACCCCTGGGTCGCCCTCATCGGGTTCGTGGTGCTTCTCGTGTACCGCTCGACGCAGGCCAGGCGCATCTCTCGACCCTGAGCGGCGTGATTCCCGCAGTCACCCCCACCGGCATGCGAGCGGGAACAGTGCCTAGGGGGTATCGGCCCACCCAAGAGATTGCTCAACCTCCGGCAGCCGAGAGCGCAACGTGACGACGAGGGCGAGGACGTCGTCGGCCTCATCTCCGCTGAGATGATGAGTTTCTTGGAAGATCGAATACGCCTCAATGAGCATCGAGGCCATTGTCGTCCAGGCGATCGCAGTGCGCTTGCCCGTCTGGAGAGATTCCGTCTGGAAGGCGAGCATGTCCTCGTTTTTCATGATGTCTGTCCGGAAGACTGCTGGATCGGCCCCCTTGAGAAGCATCCAGGCCACAAGACGATTACGAAGATCGACATCGGCGTTGTTGAGCGATGTCGGATAAGCGCCAGAACCCACCGTCTCGGCGACGTGTCGGGTGACGAGATCCTGGGTCGCCGCCCCGAGGAGTGCGTCGAGCGTCCCAAAGTGCTGAAGGATTGTGGAGGGATTGAGGTCCGCCTCAGCGCAGATCACCTGATTGCCCACTTGATCGAAGGGCATTCGACGAAGCAGGGCGATGGTTGCCGCAATGAGTCGAGCCTGAGCCTGCTCCTTCGGGACTCGCTTACGGCGGGTGGCCTTCGGCGGGGTGGTTGCTACCGCGTGCTTCACGTCACCATCTTGTCGCATCGCTGCCGTCGGTGACAAGACTGCAGTTCATCTCCCTCGGGTGCCGAGTCCCAAACCACCGTGTGCCGAGGCATCATCGGCGTGGCGTTCGGGGATCCTGAGAGGCGGAACGATGCATCGAGGATGTTCCTATAGTTTGTTTCGTCTGAATCCAACTTATGGAGGCTTTGCTCGTGCCAATCGCAATCGGTGATCGTATTCCTGACGTCGAAGTCAGGACCATGACTGAGTCCGGACCAACGCCAGTTCAGACCGGGGAACTCCTCGGCACAGGACGAGTCGTGCTCTTCGGTCTCCCCGGTGCCTTCACCCCAACGTGCTCCGACCACCACCTGCCGGGCTACGTGATGCGCGCCGAGGAGCTGAAGGCCAAGGGTGTTGACGCTGTCTATTGCGTCTCGGTCAATGACGCCTTCGTCATGGGAGCATGGGGAAACGCTCTTGAGGTCGGCACCACCGTGACCCTCCTGGCCGATGGGAACGGAACGTTGACCCAGGCCCTCGACCTCGTCATGGACGGAACTGGTTTCGGCCTTGGTCTGCGCTCGCAGCGCTTCGCCATGGTGATCGAAGAAGGAGTGGTGACGCTCCTCAATATTGAGACCAAGGGTGGATCGATCGAAGAAAGCGGTGTCGAGGCCGTCCTCAGCGCACTCTGATCCCGCTGGACCTCTCGCCGGCATGGAGACTGGCGAGACGAGCGTGTCCATCGAGCGTTGCCGCGAAGCGACGTCTGGCGTGAGCCAGGGAACGAGAGCCGAGATCGATGGCCACGGCGGTCGTCGCCTTGAGGCCAGGGGATCGATAGGGCGCGGTGCGGAGTGCTTCCAATGGGATCTCCATGGCGTCGCACTCGGAGAGGGCTTCGTCGCTCTGAGGGAGCCCGAGAGCTTCTTTGGTGTCAGGGTTGTTCGAGACCACGATCGAGTCCTCGGCGATATCCTGCAGGGCTGATTCAGCGCCGACGCGGGCAGTCAGGCTGCGCCGCATTCGACCTCTTCGGAGCGAGCGACCTAACGTGGCGCAGTGGACGTCGCCAATCTTCGCGGACCCTTCGCACCCAGCGAAGTTGATGCCTTCCTCGACGACGCCGTGATCCCCATGCGGCTTGCCGCGGTCGGACCAACCGGATGGCCGCTGGTGATCTCCCTGTGGTTTCTTCGCCACGGCGACGAGATACTGGCTGCGACCAGACCCACCTCGACGCTGGTGGCCTTCTTGGCCCAAGAGCCGAGGTGTGGCTTCGAGATCGCAGGTGACGAGCCTCCCTACAAAGGTGTTCGGGGTCGGGCCGACGTCATTGTCGATGACCATGCCGGAGGTCCCGTGCTCGAGCTACTCCTGACGAAGTACCTCGGCGGCACGTCGAGCCCACTGGCGCGAAATCTCATGGCCAATGCGTCCGATGAGGTGTGCCTTCGCCTAAGGCCTCGTTCAATCATCAGCTGGGACTTCACAACAAGGATGTCGGGCGGCGCTGACGGCTCCGCATGACGCCACTGTGCATGAGACGACCGAGGAGAGAGTTCAACTGAGTGTTTTGCTGGCCCGGCGCTGAGGATGCGGAGGCCATGCCAACGCAGGCCGAGGGAACAGGGCTACGCGGCAGCTCCAAGGCTCGTCGTAGGGAGTCCAGCCGCAGCCGCTGCTCGTTGCAGCCGGGTGTCGTGGCCGACGAAGGCGTCAAGAGCGGCCTCGCTGGACCCCGAAGTACCGATCTGCGTTGCGCAGAATTCAGCGGTTCTTTTACCAAGACCCCGTGGAGCGGGTGACGGGAATCGAACCCGCGTGTTCAGCTTGGGAAGCTGATGTTCTGCCATTGAACTACACCCGCAGAAGAACTCACTCTACCCTGCAGCGCCGAGCCTTTCGCCCGTGGTGCGGCCGGTGCCTGCTTGACCCTTGTGCGGGGTCCCCCTACGTTCTTGATCGGTGCACGCGTTGCGTCGCCGGACGATCTGGGGGACTCCGATGGCTCGACTCGATGGTGCAGTAGCGGTGGTGACCGGTGCAGCGTCAGGGATTGGCGCAGCATGCGCTGAGCGCTTGGCCGACGAAGGGGCCGTGGTCGTCACGACTGACATCACTGCCGGTGTCGATTACATCGCCGATGTCCGCGACGAGGCTGGCATCAAGCACATCTTCGACACGGTGGTCGCTGAACAGGGTCACGTCGATGTGGTGGTCAATGCCGCAGGAGTGATCGGCGGTGGACCGGTGCACCTCGTCGATGAAGGCGAATGGGACCGAGTCCTCGATGTCAATCTGAAAGGAACCTTCCTCGTCAATAAGCACGCATCGATTCACATGCTGGCCCAGGCGAGTGGATCGATCGTGAACATCGCCAGCATTGAGGGCCTTGAAGGAACCGAAGGCGGAAGCGCCTACAACGCGTCAAAGGCTGGTGTGGTCATGCTGACCAAGTCGATGGCCATCGACTACGGCCGGCGCGGGATTCGAGTGAACTGCATCTGCCCTGGTGGAATCGACACGCCGCTGCTTCGCTCGGTGACCGACTCTGACGGGATGAACTTCTACCAAGAACGGCTTCGAGAGGAGCACTTGCTCGGCCGATTTGGCGAACCCTCGGAGATAGCGGCCGCCGCAGCCTTTCTCGCATCGTCGGATGCGTCGTTCATCACCGGCCATGCGCTCGTGGTCGATGGTGGTTTCACTGCCGGGCTTCGAGTTGGCATTCTTGAGCAGATGGGCCTCTGAGCGCCTCGCGTTGTGTTGGTACCCGCATTTCGATTTCAAGGAGAACCACGATGACCACGATTACCTCACCCTCCGGTCTGGACGCCGCTCGCTCGCTGCGGCCATTGACTGAAACGGAGGCATCGCGCTGTGAGGCGCAACGGACGATGACCGACACCATGGTGACCGCTCTCTGGGACAGCGGGTTACTTCACTGGTGCAATCCAGCAGCAGCCGGCGGGAGCGAGCCGAGCTTCGCAGAGATGATCGAGACGTGGATCGAGATGGCCTGGCAGGACGGATCACTCGGCTGGATCGGTATCGCCAATCTCCCCTCGGCCGCCGCTGCCGCTGCCTATCTCCCGCCTGCGGGCTTTGACGAGGTCTTCACTGAGCATGGGAACCATGCCACGGTGGGTGGTCAATTCTTTCCGAACGGCATGGGCGAGGAAGTCGAAGGCGGCTACCGCGTCACGGGGGCATGGAACTTCGGATCCGGGACCGGCCATGCGGAATATGTCGCCGCTGGATTCATCCCGAGTCGAGATGGCGAGATGGTGATTGGCGACGATGGGATGCCGCCACTACTGGTGGCGATTGTGCCCCGTGAGGAAATCACGTTTGCTGACGGCTGGCACGTCCAAGGGCTGAAGGGAACCGGGTCCTATGACTACGGAGTGACGGACGTCTTCGTCCCAATGTCTCGGACCTTCCCGCTCTTCACCAGGTCCCCCGAACGCGGTGATGCCCCAACCTTCAAGATGGGCCTCATCCCGATCACCGCAGCCGGCCACGCTGCGTGGGCGCTTGGTGTGGCCAAGTCGACCATCGATGACGTCACTGAAATCGCTCGAACCAAGGTCCGCATGGGCGATGAGTCTTCCTTGGCTCATCGGGCAACGTTCCAGCGCGGCCTGTCGCATCACCTTGCGATGTGGCGAGCGGCCCATCTTTTGGTGCTGACGACCTTCACCGAGGTGGAGGCATCCATCGCCGCAGGCGCCGAACTCACCGTTGAACAGCGAGCCGACATGCGGATCGCTGCGACCTTTGCCACTGAATCGAGCAGGGAGATTGTGCAGTGGGCTCACCTCGCCGCAGGCACCACCGCCATTCGCGAGGGAAGCCGTCTTGAGCGGGCCTTCCGCGATATGTTCACCGGGACCCAGCACGTCTTCATTGGCGAGAAGACCTACACCGATGCGGCTCGCATCTATCTTGGGCTGGCTGAGGACCAGTTCGGGTTTTGATGCCATTCCGGCGATATTTGGCTTTGGCTCGAAGCGACTGTGGCTGAGAGTTCACGTCTGAGGGTGTCGGCCACTAACGTCTGAGCGATGGTTCTCTCAGACCGCTCAATCAAAGAGGCGCTCGACGCCGGACGCATCACGATCGACCCCCTCGGGGATGGCTGCATCCAGCCATCGTCGGTGGATCTTCACGTGGATCAGTACTTCCGTGTCTTCCGGAACCACACCTCACAGGTGATCGATGTGCGCGAAGACCAAGAAGAGTTGACCGAGATGGTTGACGTCGGACCAGACCGACCGTTCATTCTCCACCCCGGTGAGTTTCTCCTTGGTTCCACCCTCGAAATGGTCGGTCTGCCCGACAATCTCGTGGGTCGCCTGGAAGGCAAGAGCTCGCTCGGTCGTCTGGGCCTCCTTATTCACTCCACCGCCGGCTTCATTGACGCCGGTTTCGAGGGCCACATCACCTTGGAGC
>JBAXAR010000033.1:0-19037 GCA_037142475.1 Actinomycetes bacterium | reverse complement strand
AGCGCCTATGTGCTCGATTTCGATGGCTGTACGTCTACGGGCAGGACGGTGGACGAAGTGACGCAGAACATGAGAGAGGCGATCGAGTCCCACCTCGAGTTGTTGGCGGAGTCGGGAGATCCGATTCCAGAACCTCTCGACGTCGTCGGTACGGCGACGATTCGCATTGCGTCTTGACCACAAGCCGTCGGGAAAGTCGACGCGCAGTCGGCAATGTGTCGCTGCCGCTCGAAAACTCGTCATCTCTGCCGGTCGAAAAGTGAACGGCTCCCGATGGGAGTTGGACCCAAGTCCCGAGGCGCTCCTATTCGGAACGATTTCATTTCTACCGTGAAGAGAGATACCAATGTGTACCGGTTCTCTTTGGAGGGTTGAACTCAGTCGTAGACCTCTCGTCGGTGACCGATCGTGATTACTACAACGACGAGTAGTCCGTCTTCGATCGTGTAGTTGACTCGGTAGTCGCCAACTCGTACCCGCCACGCCGATCGCCCGCGAAGTTGGCGAGAGGCGGGCGGGCGAGGGTCCTCGGCCAGGAGCGTGATGATGCCCCTGAGTCGCTCTCGGGTTTGGGGCTCGATCTTCCGCAGCTGACGCGCAGCTGCTGGTCGGAACTCGACTCGGAAGCGGCTCACGACCAGCCAAGATCCTGCTTCACCTGCTCCCAAGGGATGTTGTCGCCCTCTTCGGAGATCGCAGCGTCGAAGGCAGAGATGTCTTCGATTTCCTCGAGCGCATCCATCATCTCTTCATAACGGTCGGCACTTACCATGACGGCTGCTGGCCGTCCGTAGCGCTCGAAGACCACCGCCTCGCTCCGTGCGACGTCGACCATCTCAGAGAGTCGCTCGCGACCTTCACTCATCGTTACTTTGGCCATAGATTCATTGTACATAATGAAAAGTATGTTGTACATAACGGCACCAGTTCGTTTCTCCCCGGCGGCTTCAAGGGGTCAGCGGAACGGACTCGGTGATCGAGTTCCACATTGAAGGGACGCTCCTCAATGGCGAAGTTGTCCCCTCGCCTTCATCTTCGATTCTGACGACTATCCAGGTGGCATCTTGACGCCCTTGAGGGAGCCAGGGGTTGCTGAGGCATTGGGGAGCGAGAACGTCTCTCAATCTGGCGCACGCACATTGCTGCGAGACGCCAAGGAGCCTCCTACGACCTCTTCGGTCCCGTGTTCAGTCCACGTGGCGTTCTGATGGTCAACAATCAGGATTTCAGTGGGCTGCGTCGAATGTGAAACGACGAAGTGCTACCTGCTCGCGAAATCCCAAGCGTTCATAGACCGCTCGGCCTTGGTCACTGGCTTGGAGGGTCACCTGGGTGGCGCCAGCTGAAAAAACCTTGGCGGTGAGCCAGGCCGTCACCGCGGTTGCTGCACCCCTTCGGGCAGCCGAAGGCGGCGTGGCCACATAGAACACACCCCCGCTTGTGCCGCGCAGGTACGCGCAACCCACCCCAAGCGGTTCGTCACCATCGCACGCGATTGCCCAGGTTGTTGAAGGAGCGCCAAGTGCATCGTGGTGATCAAGGATCCAAGAGAGCCCCGGGATTTCGTAGCCGGCTTCACAGAGCTCTCCAAAGAGCGCCCGGTCATCCGCTGACTCAACTTCCCTGACGGTCAGAGCCGAGGAATATCTCGGTGGAACCGTCATCACCATCTGAGGCGACGACTCTTGGTCTGTCGAACTCGATTCTGCTTCAGCCACCGCTAGCGAATGAACGAATGTTTCGGGGACCCAAAGGATGAAGGGACTGTTTGACTCGGCGAAGAAGGTCTTTGCCTGAGTGATGAACGGTGCGGGATCGATGTCATCTCGAGGAAATGCTGCGTTGAAGTATCCATTTGCCACAGGAACCGGGCTTGCGACCAGTATGCCGCCGTCCAGTCTCTGGATTCGGCCCGGCCTGCCAGCAGTAGCAGCGACGAATTCTGCGAGATTTTCGAGAACCCACGGCGTTTCAACGACTCCCAGCTTGGCCATAACGAGAGATTGTGGCAGAAAGCGCATGTCTACGCGGAGCCATCGAAAACCGTCCCTCCCAGCGCTCGCTCCTCTTGAGAGTTTGGCTCTCAGCGTGACCCGCACCGGCCGCGAGTGTTCGGATGGAGCTTGATCAGCAGGCTTGCCTTCCGGCTAATCCCCGTCAACCAATGAGCGTCGTTCCATGGCCGGGATTCCGGGCGTGGTGTCGTTCACCCCCCAGCTAATGATGACCTCAGGCATGATCCGGAACTGTGGGGAGTTGTCACCGTCCTCGATCGACGCTGACCCAATGATCTTGATCCCTCGAGGGGACCATGGATCCATGGTGGCAAGGTCATCGATCACCACGGTGACCTGAGGGTTGCTTTGGATGTTCCGATAGCGGACGGTGCGGGTGATATCAAACCCGGCAGTGATGATGTCGTCACCCTCAACCTCGAAGGTCACTGGTGCGACATCTGGCTTTCCTGCCGCCGAGGCACTGGCGAAGCGCATCAGTGGCTGGGTCGCTAGGTAAGCGATCTCGGCGTCGGTGAACGCGCTCATGAGGCTGCACCTGGCCCGCCTGGAGGAGCCGTGGGGAAGACATCGATGTTCCACCAATGCGCCATGGGCAGCGTTTGGATTGTTGCCTTCGCCTGGTCCGCATCGTCAGCGAAGGTCTCGATGAAGATCGTTCCTCGTGCCAGAGAGAGATGGATGCTTCCAACCCGACCCTCATTCTCGAGGACCTTGACCTGCGCCTGCTCCTCTGCGACAACGGCGTAGACATCGTCCATCACCGTTCCGTCCTTAAAGGTGGAGACCACCATGAATGATTGCATTGCTCGCTGCCCCTCGTTGTCGGTTCCTGATGCTGTCGATCTCACTTTCACACCTCAACCTTGGTTGAGGTCAAGCGGTAGGTTCTGAGGATGCCGCGCGGACAAACGTCATTTCATGAATGGTCAGTGGGGCAGGTGGCTGATCGGAGCGGACTCTCGATCTCTGCGCTGCACTTCTACGAACGCCAAGGGCTGATCGCGAGCACTCGAAATGAAGGGAACCAGCGTCGCTTCGGGCGCGACACGCTTCGTCGGCTGGCATTTATCAGGGCCTCTCAGCGAGTGGGTATTCCGCTGGCTGCCATTCGGGAGGCACTCGACGAGCTCCCTCAACAGCGCACACCTCGGGAAGATGATTGGGCGGTCCTGTCCGCTCGGTGGAGAGAGAGGCTCGATGACCAGATCGACCAACTCATTCGACTGCGTGACGACCTCACGACGTGCATCGGCTGCGGGTGTCTCTCCTTCAAGCGATGCCTCTTGGTGAACCCGTCGGACACCATGGCCAAGGAAGGGCCGGGTCCCCGCCGGCTCCTCCCCGGTAGCCCGCGCCCCGATGGGGAATCCCCGCACTGAGGATCGATCGAGCGAGGTGGTTCCGCCTCGGACCAGGCGACGCAGGCGCTGCTCACGCCTCGGTCAAGACGAGAATGAGCCAGCCTGACAAGTCCTATTCGTTGGGCACATTCAGCATCCACCGGATCCCGAATCGGTCCAAGCAACATCCCCAGTAGGCACCCCATGGCATATCCAGCATTCCTGTTGTGTCACTCCCACCTTCGCTGAGTGCCGCATAGAGAGCGTCGGCTTCGTCGCGGGTATCGGGCTCGAGGTGGATCGTGGTGTTGTTCCCGATTCGGAGCGCATGGCCCATCGATTCGAGCATGTCGGTCCCCATGAGGACGTGCCCAGCGAGAATCGGGAGTTCGATGTGCATGACGAGCCCGAGTTCCTCTTCGGTGAGTGGAGGCATGCCAGGACCGGGCGGCATGTCGCCCATGCGAGTGATCGGCGTGACCGGCTTGGTCCCGAACGTTTCTGCGTAGAAAGCAAATGCCTCCTCGGTGTGGCCCATGAAGTTCAGGTAGGTGCCGACTCTGCTCACTGGATCCTCCTTGAGACGTAATGGTGGCGCGAGGAGACCTGAAGGGTCGCCCTTGTGACGGGTCGCATCGTAGCGAGGACGCCGCACCAGGATCGGGAGATGCGCTTCGAGAAGGACCGTTCTCAGCGCTCGAGAGGAGTCCTGGCGAAGCGGTTAGGAGACGTCCGGGAGTATTCCGGTGGCCGACCGGGCAATGAAGGTCGCCAGGAGTCGCTGGTCAGTCACCATCGCGTTGCGGTACTCCGCCCAGTCGGGATGTTCGCCATTGCCCGCACGGTAGAAGTCGACGAGAAGATCCACGACGTGATCGTCGGGGTGACGTGCCACCTCGCTGAGTTCCACGATCCCGTCAAGACTTGTCCACATAAAGACGTCATCACTAGGCACAAAGAGCGCCGCTCGTGGATCGCGCCGGAGATTTCGAGTCTTGGCTCGCGTGTCGGTAATCGAGATCGAGAATCGGTCTCCCTCTGCGTGGAAAAAGATGACGGACTGTTGCGGCCGACCATCCGCGCGCAGCGTCGTCAGGACGGCATTACGCCGTGATGCGGCGAATCGGAGTGCGGTTTCAAGATCCATCCCCTCACCCTACGGGCGGAACCCGATGACGAGAAGGCGACGAGAGCGGGTGATGCACCAATGGTGGAGTGACGGATGATCGGGTCCCAACCCCGTACTGTGTGGAGATGTGCCACGAGGTGAAATGCAGGCAGTGCGGAAAGCCTTCTTGGGAGGGATGCGGGCTTCATATCGAGGAAGCCCTCGCTCACGTCCCTGTTGCGGATCGCTGTTCATGCAGCGTCCAGGAGCCCACAGCACGCCGAGGGTGGTTCAAGCGCTGAGCTGTTAGTGACTGGTTTCGGGGTCCTCACTGCTGCGCAGGTGGGCCACGATGATGTCGGCTGATTCCGATGGCGTGATCCCTGGATAGAGGCTGCGCAGGGCGATGACTGCCACGACGCCGCCGATGATCTGGGCCCCGATGAACGGAGCCACCGAACTCGGAGCTATTCCCGCGAAGGTGTTCGAGAACATTCGTCCGACCGTGATCGCCGGGTTAGCGAAACTCGTCGACGAGGTGAAGAAGTACGCGGCCGTGATGTAGGCGCCAACGGCAGCGGGCGCCATCGACCCACGACCGCTTCGTGCCAGGGCGAAGATCACGAGGAGAAGGCCTACCGTGGCGATCATCTCGGAAAACAAGTGTGGTCCGGTAGCTCTGTGGTGCGTCGAGATCGAGACGACCGAGAGCGAAAACATGGTGTTGGCGGCGATCGCTCCTGTCACGCATCCCGCAACTTGGGCCGGGAGGTAGAAGGCTGCATCCCTCCAAGCGAGACCTCCGAAGGCCGCATCGACGAAGGAGACGACCGGGTTGAAGTGAGCACCCGAGAGGGGGCCGAAGATGAGGATGATGGCGAAGAGGCCGGTGCCAGTGACGACGGCATTTTCAAGAAGCTCGAGTCCGGTGTTCCCCGGAGACAGCTGCTCGGCGGCAATCCCCGACCCGATCACGATCGCAGCGAGAAAGGCACTGCCGAGATATTCGGCGATCAGACGCCGCCAGAGGACGACGTCATTCATGGGACGCCTCACGCCTCTTCGAAGAGCTCGGTGTTAACAGCACGACGCTGAGGGCGCTGGCACATCGCGGAGTGTGACGATGGCCTGGTCCGGCGTGCAGCATCGGTCGTCGCCCCCCAGGGCATCGGCGCCGACGACATCGCTGAGGACCGTATAGATCTCCCAGTGGGCCCCGTCAGGTCCATCAACCCATACCTTGTCCTGCTCGGCGTAACAGCAGGTGGTCGCCAGTTCGATGTCGGTGGTCATGCCCTGGTCCGAGAGATGTTCGGCCGCCGCTCGAACGGCATCAGCGTCGTGGACCTCGATCCCGAGGTGATTAATGGTGCCGCCTTCTCCGGCGCCCTCGATCAGGACGAGCTTGAGCGGAGGGTCGGTCACTGCGAAATTGGCATAGCCCGGACGTACTTTCGCCGGAGCGACGCCGAAGAGCCGAGAGTAGAAGCTGATCGCTTCCTCGAGGTTCGAAACGTTGAGTGCAAGTTGGAGTCGAGACATAGTGGCAACCTTATATCGATACCTATCAATATAGAGTGTGCCTTCTGCAGTGCTGCAGGTCAATGAGGAGGAGCCCTTGTGGCCGATCGTGTCGAAGAACGAAGCACCCTCTGCTGCCCGACTCCGCCCGGCGTCGTCCTCGGCGAGGACGACGCTGAGTCGTTGGCGTCGATTCTCTCTGCTCTCGGCGATCCAATCCGCCTCCGTGTCCTCTCGATTATCGCCAGTGAGGGCGAGGTGTGCAGTTGCAATCTTGAAGGACCGCTCGGGAGAAGTCAGCCGACGATTTCGCATCACACCAACAAACTTGCGGCCGCAGGGCTGATCGTTGGCGAACGACGTGGTCGTTGGATGTGGTGGCGGGTTGTCCCGGAACAGGTTGCCTCTGTGGCGTCGCTGATCAGAACATTGGGCGGGCCAGATTCATGACACCGGTTGATCGCTACACCCACGGACACCATGAGTCTGTTCTGCGGAGTCATCGGTGGCGCACTGCGGAGAACTCAGCCGGCTACCTTCTCGCCCATCTCGAGCCGGGTCAACAGGTGCTCGATGTCGGTTGTGGACCAGGAACGATCACCCTTGATCTGGCCCGACGTGTCTATCCAGCCAGCGTCATCGGGGTTGATGCCGCCTCCTCGGTGATCGAGATCGCCCGACAAGCCGCAGTAGCCGAGGGTTCGACCACCACAACATTCGTGCGTGGAGATGTTGCGTCTCTGGGCTTTGCCGGTGACAGTTTTGATGTCGTACACGCTCACCAGGTTCTCCAACATCTCGTGGACCCGATCGCTGGACTGATGGAAATGGGTCGGGTCCTTCGGCCCGGTGGTCTCTTGGCAGTCCGTGACAGCGACTACGGCGCGTTCGCCTGGTCGCCCTCTGATGAACGTCTGACCCGTTGGATGGAGCTTTACCACGAGGTCACTCGGAAGAACCGAGCCGACGCTGATGCTGGACGCCACCTCCCCGGATGGGTCCGACGGGCGGGGTTCTCGGAAATCTCGGTGAGTTCGTCCACCTGGACCTTCGCCTCGGCGGAGGATCGGCAGTGGTGGGGAGGCCTCTGGGCAGATCGGATGAGGGAGAGCGACCTCGCGTACCAAGCACTCGAAGACGGGCTGTCTTCGCCTACGGAGCTCGAAGGGATCGCAGCAGCGTTCCTGGAATGGGCCGACGATCCCGAGGGACTCTTTGTCGTTCCTCACGTGGAGGTTTTGGCGCGTCCCTGACGCGTGACTCGATTCGTGGTCAGTATCGTTTTTCTAGCTCGTCAAATCGGGTGTCCTCGCGAGGAGGCTTTGCCATGGTCACAATCACGCCGTTTCTCTGGTTCGACGGAGACGCCGAAGAGGCCCTGGGTCTCTACGCTTCAGTCTTCGCGGGTTCGACCATTCTGAACGTCTCGAAGTCCGAGGACCCTGGTGGCTACTTCGTGGCCACACTCAAGGTTGGAGCACTTGAACTCACTCTCTTTGATGGGGGACCAGGGTTTGCGTTCAGCGAAGCGATCTCACTCTTCGTCTCCGTCGAGACTCAAGAAGAGGTGGATCACCTCTGGGAGAGTCTCTCCGCAGGGGGAGAGCAGGGCCGGTGCGGGTGGCTCAAGGATCGATTTGGTGTTTCTTGGCAGATCGTCCCGACAGCGCTTGGTCGGCTGATGGGGGATCCTGATCCGTTGAAGGCCTCCAGAGTCAGAGAGGCCATGCTCGCAATGTCGAAGCTCGACATCGCCACCCTCGAGGCGGCTCATCATGGCTGAACAAGACCAAGGTTCGCTCTCGAGGGGACACACCGCTAGGTTTTGGTTGTTATGAGTTTTCTCTTCACCATTCTTTCTCTTCTGCTTGCCGCCGTGGCGGCGTTCTCCGCTGTCGCCGATTTCAAGGGCATGCCCAACATCGTCGAGTTGATGAAGCGATTGGGGTACCGACCCGGGTTCGAGCGCATGCTGGGAATCGTCAAGCTTGTTGGCGCCGCAGGGTTACTCATCGGCCTCTTCGAACACTTCGTCGGTGTTGCTGCTGCGCTCGGGTTCACCGCCTACTTCGCCTTAGCGGCGAGGGCACACCGAACGGTCGATGATCCGATGACCGAGACGGCCCCGGCCCTTGCCCTGACGGCCGCCAGTTTTTTGGCATTCATCGCCGGTCTTGCGTCGTAGGCGTCATCGCCGACAAACGGCAGTAGCTGACCGAAGGAGGCCATGAGTTTGGAACTCTTCGAGACATCACGCCTTGGACCGCTGGAGTTACGGAATCGCTTCGTCAAAGCGGCCACCTTCGAAGGTCGCAGTCCTCGCGGTGAAGTGACCGACGAATTGATCGAGTTCCACCGCACCATGGCCGCAGGTGGCGTGGCGATGACCACGGTGGCCTATCTCGCGGTGTCGGCAGACGGACGAACTGACCGCCACTGCGTGCTCCTTGGTGACGATTCGGCCCCTGGCCTCAGGAGACTTGCCGATGCGGTCCACGAGCAAGGTGCGCTGCTGGCAGCGCAGCTTGGCCATGCCGGACCGGTCGCGAATGGTCGCTCAAACGGGGCGCCGAGCCTCGCCCCCTCGAAGGGGTTCAGCGCCATGGGGTCACGGCTTCATGAGGTTTCGGTGGAAGGGTTGCAGCGGATCATTGAGGATTTCGCCCGTGGGGCGAGAACCGCCGCCGCCGCGGGCATCGACAGCCTCGAGATCCATATGGGCCACAACTACCTCATCAGCAGTTTCCTCAGCCCCAAGCTGAACAAGCGGATCGACGACTACGGCGGGAGCCTTGAGAATAGAGCTCGACTTGCGCGCCAAGTGGCTGCAGCCGTGCGCGCCTCGGTTCCCTCGTCGGTGGCGGTGACCGTCAAGCTGAACATGGATGATGGGGTAAAGGGTGGGCTTGGCCTGGAGGAAGCCCTGGAAGTGGCACTCCTTCTCGAAGCCGATGGCCACCTCGATGCTCTTGAGCTGACGGGAGGCTCCTCCCTCTCGAACCCCATGTATCTTTTCCGCGGCGATGCTCCTCGGAAGGAGTTCGCAAAGACCCTTCCGGTGCCGCTTCGCCTCGGGTTCCGGATCGTGGGAGCCAAGTTCATGCCGGTCTATCCGTTCGAGGAGGCATATTTCCTGCCTCAGGCCCAGGTCATCGCCCAACAGGTCTCAGTGCCTAGCATTTTGCTTGGCGGGGTAACCCGACCAGCCACGGCACGAGCGGCGCTGGATCAAGGCTTCTCGTATGTCGCCCTCGGACGAGCACTTCTCATGGAACCGGGCATCGTGAACCGCTGGGCGTCAGGCGACGAGGAACCCTCGGGATGCACGCACTGCAACAAATGCATGCCCACGATCTACACCGGTACGCGTTGCGTGCTGACCACGCCATCTCGCTGATCTCGTCGGTGGTCGTCAACCCGATGAGGCTCAGCCTTCGGGGGTAGCGGTCACCAGATCTGCGAGGCGCTCAAGGGTCTTGACCATGCCCTGCTGGTTTTTCTTCGGCATTCCTGTCGGGATGAGCATGATGCCCCACGGCTTGGAATAGTCGAACGTCTCGGTGACGAGCGTGCCACCTTCGACGGCCTCGAGCTCGTAGCGCCACACGAACTGGGCGAAGTGATGCCACGCGATACGTCGGTTGTCCTCGAATTCCGACACCGTGTTTTTGGTCACGTACGGAACACCCATTCGCATGTCCATCGAAAACGTCGCTCCGAGGGAGAGCCGCTCTGGGTTGCTCTTCGACCCGGTGACGTTGCCGGAGCCGTCGATCAGGGTGTGCTTTGCCGGGTTGGCGAGGATCTCGAAGATCACCTCGGGCGAGGCGGGGATGACGCGAGAGGCAGTGACGGATCGAGTTCCCATGGGGTCAGCCTACGCCTCCCCCTGCTCGTTGAACGTCGGATCGGACCGCTTCGATGTTGGAGCGGTGAAGTGCCTACGCTTTGTGGGTATGAGGCTTGGCGAGCAAGTAGTGGTGAGCGGCGTGGTCGAACAGGAATTCGGCCTCACGCGCGACGGTCGACACATCCCTGGTGTCCTGTGGCGGCCTGAGAGCCAAAGCATCGGGCATCTGGTGCTCATCGGTCACGGCGCAAGCGGGTCGAAGCGAGAATCCCATGTTGTGGCGTTGGCCCGAGGACTCGCTCGCCGACACGGAATCGCCTCGGCCGCCATCGACGGCCCGATCCATGGCGACCGACGTGGCGAGCGGAGCGATGATCAGGGTCTTGTGATGCTCGACTTCTCGCAGATCTGGTCGTCAGAGACCACGATGACTGATTCGATGGTGGCTGACTGGCGAGCCACGATCGATGGTCTTGATGTTGAACTCGGGTTGGGTGACGCGGCACTTGGGTACTGGGGGCTCTCGATGGGGACCATCCTTGGGCTTCCCCTCGTCGCCGCCGACCAGCGGATCGGAGCGTGCGTCCTTGGCCTCGCCGGCCTTACGGGACCGACGGCAGATCGGTTGTCTGCCGATGCCCCCAACGTGCAATGTCCGACCTTCTTTACGATGCAGATGGACGACGAACTCTTCGGGCGTCAAACCGTCCTTGATCTCTTCGACGCAATCGGAGCCAAGGATAAGCAACTCCATGCCACCCCCGGTCGCCACAGTGCAGTCACTGATGAAACCTTCGTGATGACAGCGACGTTTCTTGCCGATCGGCTTCGTCGAGGGCGCTGACGAAGCCAGAGCTAGCAGCAGCATGGGTCTCGCCAAGCGCTTCGGCGACAAGGCTCTCGATGTCACCGAGGGTTCGATTGGTGGCGCGGGCAACGGCGACGATGTCGTCGGACTCAGGCTTGTTGCGAACAGCGCTGCGCTTGACCCTGATTGGATGGCCGAGGACCGAGACGACGGTCTCGGCCCGATCCAGGACCGCTCGTTCGACGAGCGACGTCCGGACGCCGGGGCTTCCTGTCACCTGCATCATCACGCGAGCGAGGTGTTTCGCATCGAGAGCGTTGCTCATAGCGGCAATGGTGTGACCTGGCCGACCCTTCTTCATGGTGATCGGGGTCACCCAGGCGTCAAGCGCCCCCGCTTCCATCAGGTCAGTGATGGCGATACCGAGGTGCTCACCGGTGACGTCATCGAGGTTTGTCTCGATCACGGCGACCAGTTCCGTGGTGCCCTCTGCGAGAGTCCCGACAAGGACGCTGACGACGTTGGCCCGTCCGGGGAGATCTCTCGTCCCTGCGCCGAGGCCGTGAGCGCTCAGCGACATCCGCGGCAGCGGCTGTGACTGTGAGCACAGCGAGGCCAGAATCGCTGCTCCGGTGGGCGTCGCAAGCTCGGTCGGCGTCTCCACCCCGACAAGCGTGAAACCCTCAAGGAGACGGACCGTGGCGGGAGCCGGATTCGGCAGGATGCCGTGGTCTGTGGTGATGGCACCGTGGCCCACAGCGATGGGTGAGCAGGAGACGACCTCAACATCGAGATTCTCGAGTGCGGCCATGGTGCCCACGATGTCGATAATCGCGTCATGGCCGCCGACCTCATGGAAGTGGACATCGTCGACACTGACGCCGTGAAGATCAGCCTCGACCGATGCAAGGAAGGAGAAGGCGCTGTGGGACCGCTCAAAGACTCTCGGCGGCAGGGGGGCAGCGACCAGCAACGCCGCGATATCGCGCCAGGTGCGATGGGCGTGGGGGTCGTGGACTTCCACCACCGCTCGAGTTGCCGCGAGGCCCGATCGGGAGACCTGCTCGGTTGTCAGGGACCATCCTTCGAGACCAAGGCTTTTGACGGTCCCGGTGATGACGTCAAGGCTGGCGCCGGCGTCAATGAGGGAACCGAGGAGCATGTCGCCGGCCACCCCTGAGGACAATTGGAACCATGCACCGCGCGACGAATTCATTGGGTCGTGCTCAATGCTCGTGCGACGGCCATGGCTGCTCCGAAGCCGTTGTCGATTCCCACCACGCTTACCCCCGCGGCGCAGCTTGCCATCATGGCGAGGAGTGCGGTGACTCCCTCAAGAGCGGCCCCGTAGCCGACCGATGTCGGCACTGCGATGACGGGACCTCGTGCCATCCCTCCGACCACACTGGCGAGCGCACCCTCCATGCCAGCGACTACGACGATGGCCTCGGCTTCGAGCAAGGTGTCGATGTCCCCAACAAGACGGTGGAGGCCCGCCACGCCACGATCACGCAGGACGAGAGGGGCGAGCCCCAGCGCCACCAGAACGGCGGCACACTCGTCGACGACCGGAGCATCTGCGGTGCCAGCGCTGACGATGATCACTGATCGCCCCCGGTCGATCGCAGGCCTGAAAACGACGCAACTGTGCCCCCCAGTTGTGGTGATGACAGGCTCGACGCCTGCGTGTTCACCAGCCTCGACACATGCGGCGACCTGGGCCGTATCTGCCCTCGTCACAATCACGGGACCGGTCCCTGAATTGAGGAGCTCGATGGCGATCGAGCGGACGTCAGACGCGGTCTTCCCTGGGCTGTAGACGGCCTCCGGGATGCCCTGGCGGAGACTCCGGTGATGGTCGATTCGCGCCATTCCGAGATCACCGAATGGCAACCGGGCGAGCTGGCTCGCTGCGGTGGCAGGGTCGAGATCGCCGGTGGCAATCTGGTGCAGGATTTTTTCGACGTCGCTGGTGTCCATGTCTTCACTATCCTGACCTCTTATGGCCCCATCCGTCTCATCCGTCGCGTTTTTTGGGCCCACGGGCACCTTCACTGAGGAAGCACTCCTGACACAGGCAGACCTCGCATCAGCGGCGCTGATCCCGAAGGGGAGCATCGCCGAGGTCCTCGACGCGGTCTCTTCCGGCGAGACCGAGGTCGGGTTCGTCCCGATCGAGAATGGGATTGAAGGTCCCGTGAACGAAACGATCGACGGACTGATCTTCTCTGACGATCTCCTGATCGTGCGTGAGGTGGTTCTCGACATCCACCTGCAGCTCATGGCGCGTCCGGGCACAAGGATTCAGGACGTCAACCGTGTCCACTCCTTCCCCCACGCACTCGCTCAGTGCCGAGGGTTCCTGAGCCGTGAGCGGCCCGACGCGATGCCCATCGCTGCGACGTCGACTGCTGACGCGGCTCGCTGGGTCGGGGAGGAGGGTGGTCCTCATGATGCAGCGATCGCCCCTCGGCTTTCTGCCACCCTCTACGGGCTTGAGATCATCGCCGATGATATTGAGGATCACCTCGAGAACCAGACACGCTTTGTTGCGGTGGCTCGAGGTCCGATACCGGTAGCAACTGGCCACGACCACACGTCAATCGTCTGTTTCCAGGACGCCGACCGCCCTGGTTCGCTCTACGGGATGCTCGGCCAGTTCGCAGCCCGTGACATCAACTTGACCAGCGTGCACTCACGACCCTCGAAGCGGGGCCTTGGGGAATACTGCTTCGTCATTGACTTTGAGGGCCACCTGGGAGAAGACGTTGTCAGTGACTGTCTTCGTGACCTCCGTGTCCATGTCGCCAATGTGAAGTTCCTGGGTTCCTATCCCGCGCTGGGAGAGCCGGACTCCGCGACGAGAAAGTCCGTCACTGAGGCGCGCTTGTCAGCCAATGATTGGATCGGGCACCTCCGATCCCAGCTAGAGCAGTGAGTTTCTTCTCTCGCCGTCGGACTCGACCTCCGACCAACGGGGGAAGCGTCGGCGAACCCACGGCGTCACGTGTCGGATTCGAATCACGTCGGACTCCTGACGCCTCAGATCGACTCACCACGCTTGCCAGCACGGTCTACGTGGTGGCTGAGGCCAAGGTCCTCTACGTCCAAGTGTTCAAGGCAGCATGCTCCACGATGTTGTGGTCGCTGGCTCAGATGGCGGGCAAGGGTCCGGAGGACCTCGCATTCTCGACCGATCTCCATGTGGCGAGAGAACTGACGATCCATGATCTTTCGATCCACCCGGTCCCGACGATCGACCGGGTGTCACCCGAACTGCGCCATGAGGCCCTCACGTCGCCTGAGTGGATGCGTCTCGGGATCGTACGAGATCCCTATAGCCGCCTCTACTCCGGATGGGAGTCACGTCGACTCCTCCTCCACGATGGTCCGTGGACGGACTACCCCCAGCCAGATCTGGTCGTGGTCGACGGGCAGTTGGACCTCGGAACCTCGTTTCGGGCCTTCGTGGAATCCATGATGGAGCATCGGTGGGTGTGGCAGGGGGACTACCACTTCGCCCAGCAGATCTACCAGTTGGCGCTCGATCAAATTGACTTTACGGACATAGCGACGACAAGCGATCTTCCCCGCGTCTTTCGAAGCCTGAGCGAGCGCTCAGGGCGACTGGTCGACCCAGGTCGGCACAATGAGGGTCTCGGAATCAAGGCGGAGGACGTCTTCGATGACGTGACAGCTCAGCGATGCGAGGAGCTCTATGACCAGGACTTTCTCCAGATCGGTTTCCCGAAGCGCTCGTTCGCCACGCCACCTCCGATGGTTCTCGACCAAGTGGCGACCCGGGCGCTGGGGATGATCAAGGAGCGCAATGATCGCATCACGGATCTGAGCACTGCGATTCGGGCGTGGAACTGAGATGCCGGCTGAAGCGGGGGCGGACCGCCTCATCTCGATCCAATCGAACGTCCACGTGGTGGAGTCGGCGCGGCTGCTCTACGTCAGAGTCCCGAAGGCGGCGTGCAGCACCATGCTGTGGACGATGGCTCTGATGGCTGGCGTCGGATCTGACGAGCTGGCATTCTCCGATGGGCACTATCCGACTCGGCCGATGACGATCCACGACGCGTCGATACATCCTGTTCCGACGATCGATTTGGTCTCGCCGGACCTTCGCCATGAAGCACTTACCTCACCGGAATGGATGCGTGTGGCCATCACACGTGACCCCTATGCACGGCTCTACTCGGCGTGGGAGTCACGGATCCTCTTTGCCTCACCCGGACCTTGGACGGGGTTCCCTCAGCCGGCAATCATCAGTGTGGACGGCAACATCGATGTTGCTACCTCATTCCAGGCATTTGTCGAGACGATGGAGGAACATCTCGGAATCTGGCAGGCTGACCCACATTTTGCTCAGCAGGCCTACGTGATGGCGCTTGACGAGATCGATTTCACTGACATAGTCCCGACATCGAAACTCGGCGAACTCTTCGATCGGCTCTCCGACCGGGTCGGCAAACCGCTTCACCCCCAGCGCCACAACGAGGGTCTCGGCCTTGCGTATCGCGACGCCTTCGACGAGGCCACCGCCCGACGATGCGAGGCGATGTTTGCGTTGGACTTCGACCGCCTCGGCTACGAGCACCAGGATCTGAGTTCGGGGAGCGGACTGAGACTCTCTGGTCCAGCATCGAGGACCGTTGCGATGCTCCAAGATCGCAACCGTCGTATCGGGGACCTCAGCGAGAGACTCCGCCAGAGGGCCTAGTCGCGGCGAGCGAGGCCCCATCTGCCAAGAGGCATCCAAAGCCCGATGTCAGGTACGAACAGCTCTTTTTCGAGCTTGGCGCAGCGGCCGAACTTCCGATCCGCTTCGTCTCGGGATGGCTGAGCCCTTCTGCGAAGTTCTGCGGACGCGCCGGCCGACGCCAGAGGGAGATACCTGTCGGAGTGGGTCGTGAACATCGTTGTGGTGCAGGATGTACGGTCCGAGCAGCAGTGCGCTGCGAGTACGCCACCGATGTGCTCCCATCTACGAGAGGAAAACCATGAAGATCTCGACGTTCATCACCTACTCCGCCAACTTCAAAGCTTCCGCTCAAGAGGTGGTGGAACTCGAGAAGGTCGGTCTCGATCTCGTCTGGGTCGCTGAGGCGTACAGCTTCGACAGTGTCTCGCAACTCGGCTACCTCGCGGGGGCCACGACCACGCTCGAGATCGGCTCGGCCATTCTCCCGATCTATTCACGAACCCCAACGCTTCTCGGGATGACCGCAGCGGGCCTCGACTACATCTCTGATGGACGCTTCCACCTCGGTCTCGGAGCCTCAGGGCCGCAGGTGATCGAGGGTTTCCATGGTGTCCCGTACACCAACCCGATCGGTCGGACTCGCGAGATCATCGAGATCTGCCGTGATCTCTGGAAGCGCGAAGCACCGCTCACCCATGAGGGGAAGAACTACACGATCCCCCTCCCGGCCGATCAGGGCACTGGCCTTGGCAAGGCACTCAAGATCATCAATCACCCTCTGCGCAGCAACATCCCAATCTGGATCGCCTCATTGGGGGACAAGAATGTGCAGCTCACCGCCGAGCTCGCTGATGGTTGGATGCCCATCCTCTTCATCCCCGAGAAGTCGGACGCGGTATGGGGGGCATCGCTGGCGGCTGGAAAAGCCAAGCGATCAAATGATCTTGACGATCTCATGGTCACCGCCGGGAGCCTCGTCGCCATCGGTGAGGGTGAGGACGTCATCAAGATCCGTGAACTGGCCCGGCCAATGGTCGCTCTCTACGTCGGCGGCATGGGGGCCAAGGGGAAGAACTTCTACTTCGATGTTGCCGAGCGCTACGGCTACGGCAAAGAAGCTGAGAAGATCCAAGACCTGTATCTCAGCGGCAACAAGAAGGAAGCCGAGGCCGCAGTCCCCGACGAGTTCCTCGAGCTGACAACCCTGTGTGGCCCCGAGAGCTATGTGGCCGAGCGGATGGCCGCCTTCCGGGAAGCGGGAGTGACCCACCTGCAGGTCCATCCTGTCCTGACGGAGGGCCAGACAAGGGTCTCGATGATCGAGACCCTGAAGAACCTCGGCTAGACCTCCGCCCAGCCCGCTCACCCATGCTGGGTCGGTGACCGACCACCAGCGAACCCAAGGACCTTCCATGACAACCGAACATCCGGCCACTGACCAAGAAGTGGCGCACGGTCATCGCCATCTCGGCATCGCCCTGGCTCTGATCTCCGCCGCTCAGTTGATGGTGGTCCTTGATGCTTCGATCGTCAACGTCGCACTTCCCTCGATCCAGACATCACTTCACATCTCATTCTCGAACCTGGTGTGGGTGATCAATGGCTACACCCTTGCGTTCGGTGGACTCTTGCTCCTCGGGGGCCGGACCGGCGACGTCTTCGGCCGGCGGCGGATGTTCATGGTGGGAATCGGTATCTTCGCCTTCGCCTCCTTTCTCTGTGGGCTGGCCCAGAACGAGGCGATGCTTATCGCCTCTCGGGTTCTCCAAGGTGTTGGGGGTGCGATCGCTGCACCCACTGCGCTGGCCTTGATCGCCTCGACCTTTGCCGAAGGCAAGGATCGCAACCGAGCGATGGGTGTCTATGCCGCCATGTCAGGTGCGGGAGGAGCTATCGGCGTCCTGGCCGGCGGAATCCTGACTGACCTCCTCGGCTGGCGGTGGGTGTTCTTCGTGAACGTTCCGGTCGGGCTGGCGGTCATCATCGGAGCACCACTCGTCCTCGGAGACGGACGAGGTCGTCGGATGCGCCTAGACCTCCCGGGGGCACTTCTGGCCAGCACCGGGATGACGCTGCTGGTCTTCGGCCTGATCCATGCGGGGTCAACCTCGTGGTCAAACCAGTGGACGTTGTCGTCGCTCATCGCCGGTGTTGGGATCCTCGCCGCATTCATCGTCGTCGAGTCACAACGACGAGACGCACTCCTCCCTCTTTCAATCTTCCGTAATCGAGCTCGTTCGACCTCCTACGTGGTCATGCTGGCGATCGGCACGGCGATCTTCTCGATGTTCTATTTCCTGACGCTTCTGCTCCAGGACGTCTTCGGATTCAGTCCGCTGACAGCAGGGTTTGCCTTCCTGCCTTTTGCAGTGATCCTCTCAGTCACTGCTGGAGTTGCTTCGAAACTGGTGGGTCGATTGGGCCCGAAGCCACTCTTGATGATCGGGACGCTCCTCGGGGCCTCGGGCCTTGGCGTCTTCTCGATGGTCACGCCAACTTCATCCTGGTTGACCGGCATCCTGCCGGGTATGGCTCTCGTGGCCATGGGTATGGCGATGTGCTTCGTGCCGCTGACACTGAGCGCGGTGGCGGGAGTGGGGCCGGAGACACAGGGGATCGCGTCGGCCGTGCTCAACTCCGGCCAGCAGGTGGGTGGCTCTCTTGGCCTGGCGCTGCTGGGCACCCTGGCGCTCCAAGCCACCCGTGACCGGCTGAAGCCACTCGGCAATGCGGCGGCGAAGGTCGCTGGTGCCGCTCCTCCCCCGAAGTCAGTACCCCTCCCCCCGGGGGTGCGAACGGTGATCGAAGGGGCCTACGTCCACGGCTACACCACTGCGTTCGGGATCGGCTCCCTCATCATGGTGGGAGCCTTCGTGCTGGTGGCCTTTGTGATGCCCCGGATCGACCCGAAAGACGGGCCCAAGAGCGCCACGACCCACTGATCTGGTTGGCGGGTGGAGCTCGACTTCACCACGACATCGTCAGAGTTGAGCGATCCGCTCGGAGCGCCGATGGACCTCTCTGGTGCCTGGGGTCACGGCGCACACAGGCTGCCTCAGCGCTTCAGTCGTTGGATTTTGCTATTTGGTAGGGCTCAATTTTGCGAAGAGCCCTGAGCGAGGGCGTAGCAGAAATGGGTTTCCCCAGTTCAGAGCTAGTTTTCTGACCCGGCTCTGGCAGGGCTTCACACGAATTCGGCGCGGATTTCACACTCCAGGCGGTGTCGCCGAGCCCCAGCGGGATCGGGTGCCATCTTGGTCGGGAAGGCCCCTCTGGCGACGAGGTAGTGCCAATGGCCACCCCCCCGACTCCTTGGGCCGCAAGCCGCTCCCGGCCCCTATGACTTGCATAATGCAAGTCAGCACTATAGATTGCATCTTGCAAGTTATGGATTCCTGGCCACCCGGAGGAGAGATCGACATGGCTGAACGCGTGCTGCTCACGGGCATCAGCGGTTACATCGGACAGCACTGCGCTGCCGAGCTGCTCGACCAAGGCTTCGAGGTCATTGGGACTGTTCGCTCTGTGGCGAAGGCCGAGGCCACGAGGTCTGCCATTTCCGAGGTTGCTCCGGTCGGGAGGCTGTCCTTCAAGGAAGCCGACTTGCTGTCCGACGAAGGGTGGGAAGAGGCCATGGAGGGATGCACCTATGTGATGCATGTGGCATCTCCCTTCGTGCTT
>JBAXAR010000032.1:0-19408 GCA_037142475.1 Actinomycetes bacterium | reverse complement strand
GTCTCGATCAACTCCCGAGGCCTGAGACTCTCCTGCCGGGTGTCGACGAGGCGGGCGAGATGGCAGCGGAGATCTTGGCCCCTTCCACGCCGTGATGGACCTCGCATCAACGGCGGAAGAACAACCAGCCGTCCAGCGCCTGCAGAAGGTTCTTGCTCGCGCTGGGTTTGGAAGCCGCAGGGTCTGTGAGGACCTCATCATTGCCGGCAGAGTCACGATTGATGGTCACCTCGCCACCATTGGAGACCGTGTCGATCCTGACATCGTCCGGATCGAGGTTGACGGAGCTCTCGCTCCCACTGTTCCTGGCTTGGTCCACTACCTCTTGAACAAGCCGGCGGGAGTCGTCACCACCTCATCAGACCCTGAAGGAAGGACGACCATTCTTGACTTCGTCCCCACCGAGCCCCGCGTGTTCTCCGTCGGGCGCCTCGACCTCCAGACTGAGGGTCTTTTGATCGTTACGAACGACGGAGCGCTTGCCCACGACCTCATGCACCCATCAAAGGGTGTTGAAAAGGAATACCTTGCTCAGGTGCAAGGAGATCCAACGCCGGCATCAATCAGGGCTCTCCGAGAGGGTGTCGAGCTTGAGGATGGCATGACCGCACCCGCCAAGGTCTCCCGAGTCACCGAGGGGCTCTTGAGGGTCACGATTCACGAAGGGAGGAACCGTCAGGTCCGACGTATGTGCGAATCGGTAGGTCACCCTGTCATCCGGCTCGTGCGGACCAGAATCGGCGGGGTTGGTGACGCCACCTTGAAGCCAGGTTCCTACAGGACACTCACGACAAAGGAGGTCCATCGCTTGGCAGCCTCGGTCGCCTCGTCCCTCCTTGATTCGCCGCCATTGCCCCCGCGACCCCGACAGCCTGCCCCAGAAGGTACTGAGAGCCACGCTGTGACCATCGGAACCATCACCGTCGAGTCAGTCAGCATGGCGGAAACCAGGCCGGAAATCGAAGGCTAAGAGTCTTCAGGCATCGCGCCCCAACGACAACGCTCCCCGCTGCAAGCGCAGCGGGGAGCGTTGTATTCGCTTAAAGAACGATGTCGGACTAACGAACTCCGAGTCGTTGGTCGTACTTACTGATGACTCGGTCAGCAGCAGACTGTGCACCAGCGAGAGCGGTGCGAGGAGTCGTCTTCTTCACGAACATCGATGTCTCGGCATTGGCCACTGCGGTGTTCACGTCAGCGAAGGGGCCGACCACGGCACCCGCGGTGGCGTAAGACTGCACGCCTTGGGTCAACTGGGTGTAGGCCACCTTGAATCCAGGGTTCTTGGCCCAGAGGTCTTGGATAGTCGATGACTTCGCTGCAGACGTGCGGAGTGGGATGTAGCCCGTACCCGCCGACCACGTCACCTGAGATGCCGTCGAGTCGAGGTAGGCGATGTACTGCCAGGCTGCTGCCTGCTTCGCGGAGGTCGACTTCTTCGAGATCCACAGTGCGTTCCCAGCAGGCTCTACTCCGCCACGAGACTTCGCCGACAGCTTCGGGAAGGGGGAAACGCCAACGTCGACGTTCGGATACTGACCCGTCGCCAAAAGCTGCTGAATGGTCCCGAGAGCTGCGGAGGTGTCGATCGTCATTGAGTACTTGCCGGAACCGGCACCCAAGAGGTTGTCGTAGCGACCGGCCCCTTGGACGGCGTTGGTCTCAACACTCCCGTCAGACTTCATCTGATTCAGTGCTGCGAAAATAGCGAGTCCGGCGTCGTTTCGGAACGCCACCTTGGTCGCCCGTCCGGTCCGACCGTTGTTCGTTCCAGCAAAGAGGTGGTTACTCGTGGCAAGCCATGTCTGGAAGTGCCATGGGTCCAGGACTAATGCCGCTCCACCGACACCCTTGTTCTTCAGAATCTTGGCGTCTTTCACCATCTCGGCGAGGGTGGCGGGGCCGTGATCAGGGTTGAGGCCGGCTTGGGCAAAGGCCTTCTTGTTGTAATAGAGGACCGGGCCAGAGACTCCGAATGGCATCGCCCACTGGGTCTTGTTCACTCGCCAGTACGCCAGTGCACGCGAGAGGAGGTCACCGGTCTTGTAGCCCGCCGCCTTCATGCAGGTTTGGCTGGGGATGAAGGCTTGAGTGTCGATCGCCGCCTGGGTGTCGGTGTCAGTCAGCATCGCCACGTCGGGGAGCTGTCCGTTCGAGAGCCCAGCCTTGAACTTTTGGAAGGTCTCTTCATAGGTTGTCTGAACCACGAGGTTCACGTGCACCTTCGATTGTGAAGCGTTGAATTGATCGGTCAACTGCTTCATCACCTCACCGTTGGCCCGCGGCATCGACTGCCAGTAGGTAATGGTGACCGGGCCCTTGGTCGAACTCAGCGCCTTCGGGCTGCACTGGGGGGTCGACGCCGCCACCGCAGTCCCCACGGTACTGGTGGCCACCAAAGCTCCAGAAGCCCCAAGGGAGAGTGCAAGTGACGTTGCTACAAGGTGTCGTGAGATCATGGTGTGATTCTGGCACGCCTCGCCCCTCGGCGGAGGGAATCTTCTATTTGACGGCTCCTGCAGTCAGACTACGGACGAGTTGCTTCTGGAAGATGATCAGCAGGATGAACAACGGAAGTACCGCAATGACTGTTCCCGCCAGCGAGACGTTGAGCTGATCGAGTTGCGTGTTGAGCAGCTGCTTAAGGCCGATCTGTACGGTCCTGATTGAGTTGTCATTCCCAGTGACGAGTAGTGGCCACAGATACTGATTCCAAGCGCCCAGGAAGCTGAAGACCCCAAGAGCGGCGATGGCTGGCCGAGCGAGCGGAATCGCCACAGTCCACAAGAACCGTAGGTGGCCGCAACCGTCAAGTTGCGCCGCTTCCTTGAGATCCTTGGGGATCTGGAGGAATGCCTGACGCAGCAAGAAGACCCCGAAGCCAGTTGCCAGGAACGGCACTGTTAGCCCAGGGAAGGTATTGAACCAACCAAGCGAGGACACGGTCGAAAGATTCGTGGCCACGGTGACTTCGAAGGGGACCATGAGCGTCATCAGGAAGACGATAAACAGGGTCTTCTTGAGCGGAAACTCAAGGAATGCGAAGGCATAGGCGGCCAAGATCGAAGTGATCAACTGTCCGATCACGATCACCGCAGTCTGGATTGCCGAGTTTCGGAGGTAGATGGCCAGGTGGCCCGACGTCCACGCTGTCGGGTAGGTGTGCCACTGCGGATCGGAGGGGATAAGTGGCGGTGGTTGGTGAGCAATCTGACTCGGCAGAAGGAGCGAGTTCACGATTGCCATGTAGAGCGGGAAGAGCACCACGACCGCCCCAAGGGTCAACAGCACGTAACGCCCGACAATCCTGGCGCGCCGCCCATTTCGACTCCGGGGGACCGCAACGTCGTTAGTTGCCTGCATAGTGAACCCTCCGCTCGAGGAATCGGAATTGGAGCAGCGTCAACGACAGCAGCACGACGAAGAGAACAATCGAGAGCACAGCAGCAAGACCTGGATCGTTCTGCACGGACAGAGCTTGATAGATGTAATACAGCAGCACGTTGGTGTGCGTGAAGCCAGCGTTCTGGGGGCCAATGAGAATGTCGATCTGGCCAAAGCTCTGGAAGGCATAGATCGTCCCGATCACCACGCCGAAAAAGATCGTGGGCGACAAGAGCGGAACCGTCACTCTCCAGAACATGGTCCATGAACCAGCCCCATCGAGCCGTGCTGCCTCAAGGACCTCCTCAGGAAGCGACTGGAGGCCGGCCGTCATGATGATGAATGAGAGTCCGAGGAACTGCCAGATGGCGATGATCGCCACCGCAGGGAGTGCCCAGGTTGGGTTATTCAAGATGGCGGGATGGGGGTTAATTCCCAACCATGGAAGGAGACCCACCACAGGATCCATCAGAGTTCCGAAGACCACTGCGGCCACCGCTACGGAGCTCACCACAGTGGAGGAGAAGATGACCCGGTAGATCGCCATGCCCTTGAGTTGTCGGTGGGCCGCCAAAGCAAGAACCAGACCACCCAAGAGTCCCAACGGCACCACCATCGCCACGAAAAGGAAGGTCGAGATCAGGCTCTGGTGGAATTCAGGTGATCCGAGAACCGAACCGGCCTGGCTGAGGCCCACGTAGTGCGATGGCAATCCAGGATACGGAGGGTTCTGATACAGCGCCAACTTGAAGTTCTTGGCGAAGGGAAAGAAGGTGAAGACGCCGAAGACAATGAGTGAGGGAATGAGCAGGGCGTAGGCAAGCCCGGAGTTCTTCCGGCGGCGCGCAACCAGGCCGCTCATGGCGCCTGCTCAAGTCGAACTCCGGTTTCTGCGTCGAAGGCGTGGAGGCGTGAGGTATCGATGTTGAGAAAGACCTGGTCGCCGATTTCCGGCCTGACCATGTCGTAGTCCTGGCGAACCACCACTCGCTTGTCGCCATCGACCGCACAGATGACATGGGTCTCGGCGCCGAGCAGCTCGACGAGCAGCACGGTGGCCAGAACTCCTGTCGTATCCAGACTCAGTGACTCAGGGCGGATCCCGAGCGTCACCGACCCATCGGCCACGTGGGAGAGATGGCTCGGTGTGACGATGTCGCCACCCACCGTGGAGAATCGATCGCCGGAACGCTCTGCCTCGATCAAGTTCATCCCTGGGCTGCCGAGGAAAGAGGCCACAAAGGTATTCGCTGGGCGCTCGTAGAGCTCTTGCGGTGGAGCAACCTGTTGGAGGCGCCCGCCCTTCATCACTGCGATTCGGTGGCCCATCGTCATCGCTTCGACCTGATCATGCGTGACATAGATCGTCGTTGTCCCGAGCCGGTGCTGGAGCTTCACGATGTCAGCCCTGGTCTGCACTCGAAGGGTGGCGTCGAGGTTTGAGAGTGGCTCGTCCATCAAGAAGACTTTCGGCTCTCGAACGATGGCCCTTGCCAGTGCTACCCGCTGTCGCTGGCCTCCGGAAAGCTGGCCGGGCTTCCGGTCAAGAAGGTCTGTGAGGCCGAGCGTGGCCGCCGCCGCTTCTGCCCTCGAGACTCGTTCAGCTGCTTCAACTTTCTGGCGTCGAAGTGGAAACTCAATATTCCGTCGCACCGTCATATGGGGATAGAGGGCGTAGCTCTGAAAGACCATGGCGACGTCGCGATCCTTCGGGTCGACCTCGTTGACTGGCGACTGCCCGATGGACACCACTCCATCGCTGATCTCCTCGAGTCCCGCCACCATGCGAAGCGCTGTCGTCTTTCCACACCCGGAAGGCCCGAGGAGCACAAGGAGCTCGCCATCGTGGACATCGAGCGTCAGGTCCTCGACCGCAGCCGTATCGCCGAATCGCTTACTCACGCCCTCGAATGAGACTCTTGCCACTTGCCCACCATCCTCGTCGCCCTTGGCCCTTGAGCGATCAACCTAGCCTCACGTCGGCTGGGCGTCCCGCTCTCGTCCGTCCACGACAACACCCAGTTGCTGGCGTGTGAAGGGAGTTCCCAACAGCCCGAGTCGCGTTAGCATCGCCAAATCATGAGCAACGCTGCCGTCCGGGCCATCAGAGGGGCAACCACGGTTGACGCCGATACGCCCGAACAGATCGCTGACCGCACCCTCGAGCTGCTCGGGATGATCGTCGAGAGAAACGAACTCTCCGACGATGACCTCATCAGCATCCTCTTCACCGCAACTGCCGACGTGATCTCTTCGTTCCCTGCGACAGCGGTTCGGACTGGTGGCTACCGGACGGTGCCCTTGATGTGTGCTCAGGAAATACCAGTTCCGGGGTCCATGCCCCGCTGCATCCGAGTCTTGGTCCACGCGAATACCCCTCTGACCCGGGATCAGATCACCCACGTCTATTTGCACGAGGCACAGGGGCTCCGCGATGACCTCGCCACCTGAAGTCACTGAGCCAGGAAGAGCGGTCATCTACGGGACCGGCCTCATCGGTGGGTCCGTCGGCTTCGCCCTTCGGCAGGCCGGCTGGTATGTCAGCGGCACCGATCAGGAGCCCGGAGCTGCGTTTCGGGCTCTTGAGCGTGGAGCCATCGACGAGGTCGGTGACGATCCGACAGCGACGCTCGTGGTCCTCTGTACCCCTGCTCAATCGGTCGCGGTCTTGGCACGGAAGATCCTTGCGGAGCGCAGCGGCCAGCAGGACCTCCTCGTGACCGACGTCGCTGGGATCAAGGCATCAATCTGCCGACAGATCGATGACGACCGCTTCATCGGGGGCCACCCTATGGCTGGTTCTGAGCAAATCGGCATCGACGGCGCACGAGGGGATCTCTTCCTCGGGGCGACGTGGGTGCTGACACCAGGAGCAAACACGGCCCCGAAACGCTACGCACGCCTGCTCACCATCGTCCGCCAACTCGGCTCACAGGCCATCGCTCTCTCCCCGGAGGATCACGATCGCATGGTCGCTCTCGTGAGCCACGTTCCCCACCTGGTGGCAGCCTCCCTCATGAACGGTGCCGCTGAGGCATCCGAGGGCGACGCTGCGCTTCTCCAACTCGCCGCGGGGGGTTTCCGGGACATGACGCGAGTGGCCGCCGGTGATCCAGGCATTTGGCCTGACGTTTGTATCCAGAACAGCGAGGCCATCCTCGAGGGGCTCGATGATCTTGGCACTCGTATCGACCAGATCCGGCAGGCGATTGCATCGTCAGATCGAGACAGCATTCATGCGGTGCTGTCTCGTGCATCGGCGTCTCGACGAGCACTGCCTGGCCAAGTTCTCAACCCTGACCACCTCGCCCAGGTCCGGATACCTGTACCCGACCAAGCTGGTGTTCTTGCAGCGGTGACGGGGACGGCCAGTGATCTTGGAGTGAGCGTCGTGGACGTCGAAATCGCACACAGCGTCGAAGGCGATCGTGGGGTCCTGATCATGGTGGTGTCGGTTGATGACGCCGAGCGCTACGCGACCGAACTCCGATCTCAGTCATTCGTCTGTACCGTCCAGGAGCTCTGACGAGGTGGCAGAACGAGTCGACATCAACCCGATGGGATCGCTCACGGGTGCCGTGCGAGCCCCTGGGGATAAATCAATCTCCCATCGAGCGCTTCTCCTCAGCGCTTTGGCCGACGGTGTGTCGACAATCACGGGCCTTTCAGCCGGCCACGACGTCCGAGGGACCGCCATCATCATCAGTCAACTGGGAGCGACGATCGACAGCACTCACGAGGGAATCCTGGAGATTCGAGGAGCAGGCGAGCATCTCGGTCCTTCGAAGTCCTTCCTCGACTGCGGAAACTCAGGCACCACAATCCGCCTGGTGATGGGAATTTGTGCCGGAATTCCTGGTCATCATCGCCTTTTCGGTGATCCGTCGTTGAGCCGTCGACCCATGGATCGGGTCGCCGTACCACTTCGACTCATGGGTGCCAACGTCGGCGGGCAAGGACTCAGTTGCACACCACCGATCGAAATCGAAGGCTCCAGGCTCACCGGAATTAACTACCTCCTTCCAGTGGCGAGTGCGCAAGTGAAGTCAGCAATCCTCCTCGCCGGACTCTTGGCGGACGGGTCCACAACGGTTCGAGAGGCCATTCCCACCCGGATCCACACCGAAGAGATGCTCCTCGCCGCCGGCGTGGACATCGAAATCCACGCCGATACCGCCGAGACACAGGTCACAGTCCGACCCTCGCGACCAAGACCTTCAAAGTGGGTGATCCCAGCCGATCCCTCTCAGGCTGCGTTCTTCGTCGTGGCCGGCCTCCTGGGATCACAGAGTGCCGTGCACTGCACAGGCATCTATCCCGGTCCACATCGGAGCGGTTTCCTTGACGTTCTCGACCGGATGGGAGCTTCGATTACGAGAGACAGCGATGCGGACGGTCTTCTCAGCGTGCTGGCGACGTCCTCCGCCCTCCAGGGGACCGAGATTGCCGCTTCAGAAATTCCGTCCCTGGACGAGGTGCCAATCTTGGCCATCGCCGCGGCAGCCGCCGATGGGACGACTCGCTTCGCTGACGTGGGGGAGTTGCGGGTAAAAGAGTCCGACCGCTTGATGGAGACCGTCACTCTCGTGAAGGGCCTCGGTGCAAGTGCGCGAGTTGAGGGAGACGACCTGATCATCGAAGGCCTCGGCTCACCAAAGGCATTCGCTCGCGTGACAAGCGACGCACACGGCGATCATCGCATGGCCATGTCGGCGGCGATTGCCGGAGCGGTGGGAGGCGGCGCGTCGATTCACGGATTCGAATCAGTCGCCACGAGCTATCCCGGATTTCTCGATACGCTTCGGAGCCTCGGATGACTGCCCCACTCGTGATCGCCATTGATGGTCCGGCCGGGTCGGGGAAGTCCACGGTGGGAGGCGCCTTGGCCGAAATCCTTGGACTCGCGACCCTCGACACCGGATCCTCGTATCGAGCGATCGCCGCTCAGGCCCTCCATCTCGGAATAGACGCGGCCAATGCCGAGGAGATCGTCGCTCTCGCTGCAAAGGCAACGCTGACGGTCGGCAACAGGGTCATGATCAATGGCAGAGACGTGACCTCCGAGATCCGATCCGAGGCAGTGAACGCCACCGTCTCGTTCATCGCCGCAAATCCGGGAGTTCGTTCCATCCTCGTTCAGTGGCAAAGGGCCTGGGTCGACGAGCACCATGGCGGCGTCGTGGAGGGTCGAGATATCGGAACCGTTGTTTTCCCGAACGCACCCGTCAAGCTTTTTCTCACCGCTCGCTCAGAGGAGCGTGCGCGTCGGCGCTCGGAAGAGGGAATCGACAGCATTACCCGGAGAGATGCACTCGATTCCACACGTGCCACATCACCCCTGACTCGAGCAGACGACGCATTCGAAATCGATACCACCTCGCTCGATGTCGCTACCATCGTGACGATGGTCCTCGAGCACATCGAGGCTACGAGAGGCACCACGCCATGACGCCACCCGAGCACGCTGAATCCTCCCGGCATGATGCACCGCAACGAAGCGCGACATCGTTCGTCCCTGACCCCCGACGATCGATCTTCTATCGCATCTTCCGAGGCTTACTTCGATTCCTGCTCCGCATCATGTTCAGACCGATCCTCGAAGGGCCAGGCGTCATCCCCGCTGAGGGCCCCGTGATCATCGCCCCAGTCCACCGATCCAACATCGACTTCAGCTTGGCGATCCTTCTGACCGACCGCAAAATGTTCTTCATCGCCAAAGACAGCCTCTGGAAGGCATCGATCTTTGGTCGTTTCGTCGAAGCCATGGGGGCATTTCCGGTCAACCGGGGAACTGCCGATCGCACCGCTTTGAACCATGCGGAGGCCGTTCTCGCGTCGGGGAACGCCCTCGTACTGTTCCCCGAAGGGACGAGGCAGGAGGGCCCGCTGGTCGCTGACATCCTCGAAGGGGCCGCTTTCCTTAGCGCTCGAACTGGGGCACCAATCGTGCCGGTTGGTATCGGTGGATCAGCTCACGCCATGCCAAAAGGGGCCAAGTTCCCGAGACCCACGAGGATCAGGCTCTATCTGGGGGAGCCCATCGCTTCGCCGGTTCGCACTGATGGGGGCCGAGTACCCCGATCGGCCATCCACGAAACAACGCTCGCGCTGCGGCTCCAGATCCAAGAATGCTTCGACCGCGCAAGCGCCTGAGGGACTAGCGCTCTCTCCACCAGGTACTCAGAACGACCTTGGCGTAGCGGAAGCCGAAGAGCCAGTTGGTGCCCTTCTTGGTGGTTCCTGACTGGCGAGGAAGCCACACTGTCGGACGCTCTGTGACACGCCAGCCGCGCTTGAGGCAGGTGATCAGGAGGTCGGCCGTTTGGTACTGCTCCTGAGTGAGGCGGTCCACCACGTCAACGAGCATCGATACCCGAAGGGATCGGTAGCCGTTCGAGGTGTCAGTGAGCTTCGAACGGGTCATCAAGTTGACCGTCGTCGAGAAGAAAATGACTCCGGCCTTGCGGAACCGGTCAGTGGTCGTATCGACACCGAGGCGACGAGAAGCGACCACGAAGTCAGCCTCATCGTCGATAAGGGGCTGCAACATGACGGGGATTTCTGCCGGATCATTCTGACCGTCGGCGTCGAGGGTCACCACATATTTCGCGCCAAACTCGATGCAGAGCCGATAGCCCACCTGCAGCGCCACGCCATGGCCAAGATTGGAGGGGAAGACAAAGGTGCACACGCCGTGATCGATGGAGATCTCTGCAGTTCGGTCATCGCCACCATCGACAATCACCAAGGTCATCAGTGGGAGCCCACACGCCTCCTTGGGCATCTTGGCTAAGACGTCCCCTATGTTTCCCTCTTCTTCATAGGCACAGATCAGCGCCACCGCATCAGGGAATCGGACATTCGGATAGCGCTCATCGAAGCCGGCTCGGGCTTCGGCGATTACATGGGTACGGAGCGAGGAGAGGCGCTGCGCTTCAAGGTCGTCGGAAGAAGCCATCAGCGAATCAGACCGCGTGGGGGGTCGCGAACACGCGTCGGACCATGGGCTCGAAGTGCTCCAGCGGGGGGATCGGTCCATCTGGATCGAAGCTGGTCTGATCCCACTCGTCAGCAAACTGCTCAGCAAGCTCAAACCACGACTCGCCTCGGTATTGCTCTCGGGCATCAGGGTCGAGTCCGAGGTGCTCGTAGTAGTGACGTCCTTGGAAATCCTGATGAGCCAGGATCATGAAGTAGACCTCATCGCGAACGTAGGGGCGGATGATCTCCGCTGCGATCCGAGGGTGATTAATCACCGAGATCGCCTTACCAACATCATGCAAGAGCGACGCCACCACGATTTCTTCGTCGCAGCCGTCAGCCTCGGCCCGAGCCGCAGTTTGAAGGCAGTGCGTCAATTGGTCAACGGCAAAACCATCTGTAATCGCCGCGAGCGAGCGCAGCATGTTGAGTACCGAGTCCGCCACGCGGGGCTGGTTGGCATACGTCTCGTTGACGATGTGCATCCACTCGTCTCGAGTGGACTCGTCCATCCGAGTAAAGACCTTTTCACCTTGAATCTGCGTCACGCCGTCAGTCTTTCACCCCGCGGACGCTTTGAGCGACTTCACCGACTTCCGAGACCTTCGAGGACCTCGGCAGCCGAGATGCTCCGATCATCGTCAAGCGAGAGTGCGCCACCGCCTTCCTCGCTCTCAAGCCTCCTGAGGAGCTCGCGAAGTTCGGGTGGGGGAGGGAAGTACTCGTCCTCGTCAGTCACCTTCACCAGCGACACCCCCCGGACTGGTGCAAGTCGCTCGATGACCTCGACGACAAGACGTTCCGGCGCCGATGCGCCGGCTGTGACGCCGATGATGCCTTCGAGGTCATCTGGCAGTTCGTCAGCTCCGTTCACTCGAAGTACTCGGGCACAGCCCGATGCAGCGGCCACAGTGGCCAGTGCCACCGTGTTCGATGAATTCGCGGAACCAATGACGACCACGACGTCAGCCTTTGCCGCTATCTCTCGCAGCGCAGCCTGCCGGTTGGTCGTCGCGAAGCACAGATCGCTGCGGTTCGGCATCCACAGGTCCGGGAATCGCTCTTGTGCCATCTCACGCAGAGAACTCCACTCGTCGTGACTGAGCGTCGTCTGTGAGAGCAGCGCAACCGGGGTGCCTGGCTCGATGACCGACGCAGCCCGCTCAAGATCAGCTTCACTCTGGACAAGGTGGACGGCCTCGGGAGCCACCGCCATGGTCCCGACAGCCTCCTCGTGGCCTGCGTGGCCAACATAGAGGACCTGATATCCCTTTCGGGCTCGGACCTTGAGCTCATGGTGCACCTTGGTGACCAATGGGCACACTGCGTCGACAACGACCCGGTTGGCGTCGCGTGCCATTTCGACCACCGCCGGCGCAGATCCGTGGGCACTCAACATGAGCGGAGCACCAGCGGGCACCTCGTTCACGTCGTCGACGAAGATCACGCCCTGATCAACGAAACGCTGCACCACATGCTGATTGTGAACAATCTCGTGGTAGCAGTACACCGGAGCGTCGAAGGCCTTCACCATCCAGGCGAGGGCCTTGATCGCTTTCTCAACGCCAGCGCAGAACCCTCGTGGTTCGGCCAGGAGCACCTCATCGACGGCCATGGAGCGAGGCTACCCGCAACCCTGTCGGTTCACGACCCCACCGGACCTACACTTGAGAATGTGTCGGCACCGGTGATTAGCGAGGTCACCGAGGGAACGCCTGGTCACCGTGGGGGATTACTGGTTGGCGATTCCCTCATGTCCATCAACGGTACGGTGCCGTTAGACGTCATCGAGTACCAGCAACTCACCGATGGCGCCCGGGTGGATCTCGTCATCAAGCGGCCAGGGGCACCGCTCGACCGGCGGATCTCGATTTCGAAGGACCCAGGGGAGCCATTGGGCGTGCGGGTCGACTCAGCTGTTTTCGACCGAATTCGCACCTGCGATAACCACTGCGAGTTTTGTTTTATCTACCAGCTCCCCAAGGGCATGCGCCGGAGCCTCTACCTCAAAGATGACGACTATCGCCTGTCGTTCCTCTATGGGAATTTCACCACCCTCACTCGATTCACCGAGCTTGATGCCGAGCGCGTCATTACTGAGCGACTGAGCCCCCTGTATGTCTCGATCCATGCGAGCGATCCAGACCTCCGGGCGGCCATGCTCCGGAATCCCCGAGGAGCGACCAGCCTGAAGTGGCTCGATGTGCTGCTCGCTGAGGGCATCGAGGTCCACGGCCAGATTGTCCTGTGTCCCGGCGTCAACGATGGCGAGCATCTCGAGCGGACGCTCGGAGACGCCCTCGATCGTTTTGCTGCTCTCGCCTCGGTCGCTGTGGTGCCCCTCGGGATCAGCGACCACTCCAATGAACCAGGAATGCGAGCCCACCGGACAGAGGAGGCCGAGCGAGTGCTGGATCTCGTCGACCGATTCGGTGATGCCAGTCAGGCGCTCCTGGGGTCTCGACGGATCTATGCCTCAGACGAGTACTACCTGCTGGCGAATCGCCCCATTCCCGAGCTCTCCCACTACGAAGGCCTGACCCAGGTCGAGAACGGTATCGGAATGATCCGCGTCTTCGACACCGAGGCGCGAACTGGCATTGCCCAAGCTGTAGGCGGCGAGTCCGGTTTCTTCCAGGCGGTCGACGGAGCTCCACCTTGGGGCTATCGGGCCCCGAGGAGCGCACTGTCGTCACCTCGAATCGGAGAAGTTCCGGTCCTGTTGAGCGGCGCCTATGGTGCGCGTGTCCTTCGGCCGCTCCTCGACGATCTCGGACGCAGCGACGTCGAAATCGTCACTGTGGCTAACAAGTTCTTCGGTGGGAATATCAGTGTGGCGGGCCTCATGACGGCGGGTGACGTCTCAGATGCGATACTTGAACACGGCGGCCACGGCCGCTACGTCCTTCCTGACGTTTGTCTCCATGAGGGTCGCTTCCTCGATGGGGCTGGCGTGACCGATCTTCCGGTGGACGTTGAGATCATCGAGACCAGCGGCGTGGCGCTGCGGTCGCTTCTGGAGCTGTCACCAGCCCGGGCAGGGGTTTGACATGAGCACGCTTCCAATCGTCGTGATCGCAGGGCGCCCGAACGTTGGGAAGTCTTCGCTGATGAACCGCATCGTCGGTCGCCGCATCGCCGTGGTCGAGGAACACCCTGGAGTCACCCGAGACCGCAAGGCCGTAGCGGCAGAGTGGATTGGCGTGCCCTTCGAGTTGGTCGACACCGGTGGATGGCTCCACAGCGGCAGCGAACTCGATGACAAGGTCTCCGCCCAAGCAGAGAAGGCGTTGGCCGAAGCGGATGTGATCCTCTTCGTGATTGACGCCACCGTCGGCGCCACCGCCGAGGACATGGCGGCGGCCCGACTGGTACAGCGAACAGGAAGGCCGGCACTTCTCGTCGCCAACAAGGTCGACGACACCCGGCACGAGGAGGGAATCTGGGAGTTGCTAGGCCTCGGACTCGGCGATCCCTTCCCCGTCAGCGCTCTCCACGGGCGAGGTACGGGCAACTTGCTGGACCAGGTCGTCGCCCTGCTCCCCGCCGCGAGTACCGATGAGGTCAACGAGGACGACGACCCGACGACCCGCGTGGCGATCGTCGGTCGTCCAAATGTCGGGAAGTCAACGCTGTTCAACCACCTCATCGGCGACGAGCGCTCAGTCATTCACGACATGCCCGGGACTACCCGGGACTCTATTGACACGGTCGTTGAGACCGATGAAGGGCCCCTACGATTCATCGACACCGCCGGGATGAGGCGCCGGGCTCGTACCGAGCGAGGGGCTGAGCAGCACTCGGTGATCCGAGCCTTGGACTCCCTTGACCGGGCTGATATCGCCCTTCTCGTCGTTGATGCGACGATCGGAGCATCCCATCAGGATCAGCGCCTCGCCGAGCGCATCTCGATTGCTGGCTGCCCAGCGGTCGTCGTCCTCAACAAGTGGGACCTCATCGAGACTGAAGACCGCGAAGGCATCATGGCCGGCGTCGGTGAGCGCCTCGCATTCCTTGGTACTGCACCCGTTCTCCGCATCTCGGCGGTCTCCGGCCGGGGAGTCCATAAGATCCTGCCGGCCATTTTCGAATCCGCTGCTGCTTACCACCAGAGGGTTCCGACCGGAGCATTGAACCGGGCGATTCGAGATCTCCAAGCAGCGCATCCCGCTCCGAATGCCCGAATCAGGTACGCCGTCCAAGGAGCGATCGATCCTCCGACGTTCACCCTGTTCGCCAGCGGCAAAATGCCAGCAACCTATCTCCGCTATGTCGAGCGGTCCCTTCGGGAGAAGTTCGATTTCGGCTCTACGCCGATGAAGATTCGCGTGCGGATCGGCTGAGCAATGCCGTGGTGTGACAGCTGTGATCGCCTGGTCGACGACGGCGAGGTCATCGAGGGAGCCTGTCCATCATGCGGCATCAGTCTTGTCCGGGCATCCGCTGGTGCGATGCCCTGGCGTTTCCGCTTCATGATCCTCGCCACGGTGGTCTACCTTGGTTGGCGGCTCTACCAGGGGGTTGCGTGGCTGATGCATCGATGATGGCTCGATGGGCCTCCTCCAGAGCGCCAGCCAGCGAATAGTCTCGGGCTATGCCGATCTATCGTCTCGGGGACCGTGTCCCGACCATCCATCCTGATGCCTTCATTTCACCTGACGCAGTCGTCATTGGCAACGTGACCGTTGGAGCCGAAGCGTCACTGTGGTCTGGCACCGTTCTCAGGGGCGACCACGGCACTATCACTATTGGAGCGCAGACCTCGATCCAGGACGGAACCGTGATCCATTGCGGACCTGGATTCCCAACCATCGTTGGGGAGCGCTGCGTCGTGGGACACATCGTCCATCTCGAGGGCTGCATCCTCGAAGATGACTGCCTCGTGGGTTCCGGATCAGTCGTTCTGCACCACGCTCGTATCGGCTCGTGGGCCACCGTGGGCGCCAACGCCGTTGTCCCGAACAACACGCAGGTTCCCTCTGATGCCATGGCGCTTGGTGTGCCAGTCCGCATCAAAGAGGGCGCGTCCAACCGCGAGATGATCCGGTATTCCGCTGAGCAGTACGTTCGGAACGTTCACTTATTCAAGGCAGAGCTCGAGCGAATCGACTGACTCGCTCAGCATCCCCGCCACCGAGCGCGGAAGTTCACTACGCTCTCGATCGGTCGGAGCGACCGAAGGGGGCAACAGCAATGAAGCTGATTGTGGCAGTGATTAAGCCGTTCAAGGTCGAGGACGTCAAAACGGCGATGAAGTCAATCGGCGTTGATGGCATGACACTTACCGAAGCCCAAGGTTTCGGGCGCCAGCGAGGCCACACCGAGGTCTACCGAGGGGCCGAGTACGAGGTCGACTTCGTGCCCAAGATCCGTCTCGAGATCCTTGTCGACGATGACCGGGCCGATGAGATCGTCACGGCAATCGTCGAGAGCGCACAAACCGGAACCATCGGAGACGGGAAGGTCTGGGTCGTCCCGGTTGAGAGCGTGGTCCGAGTCCGTACCGGCGAGCGCGGATCAGACGCGCTCTGATGTTGAGAAGGGGAGTCCTCTCTTGAATACTGTCGACACACTCTGGGTCCTGCTGTCCGCAGCCCTGGTCCTCTTTATGACCCCCGGCCTCGCATTGTTCTACGGAGGCATGGTTCGCTCAAAGAACGTCCTGTCCGTCATGATGAACAGCTTTATCGCCATGGGCGTGATCACCGTGTTGTGGGTGGTGATTGGTGGCAGCCTCGCCTTCGGGAGCGATGTCGGCGGTGGCCTCCTCGGCGACCTCTCCTTGGCCGGTTTCGCCAACCTCGCCCACCATCTCCCTGGCTTCTCTGCCGGCGGCGCGTCTCCGATGGCGGTCATGACCTACCAGATGATGTTCGCGATCATCACCGCGGCCCTCATCAGTGGCGGAACTACAGATCGGATCAAATTCTCGGCGTTCGTCATCTTGATTTCGCTCTGGATGCTTCTTGTCTATGTGCCACTCGCTCACTGGGTCTTCAGTCCCGAAGGCTGGTTGGCATCTCGAGGCGTCTTGGACTTCGCTGGAGGAACGGTTGTCGAGATCAACTCGGGCTTCTCGACCCTTGCCATCGTGCTGGTCCTTGGGAAGCGCAGGGGGTGGCCCGGTGAGGCAATGGCCCCTCATTCTGTTCCCCTCAGCCTCCTCGGTGTCGGGATCCTCTGGTTCGGATGGTTCGGCTTCAACGCCGGGTCATCACTGGGGATGAACGATGTCGCCGTCCATGCCTTCATCAACACTCAGCTCGCCGCTGCCGCCGGGCTCCTCGGCTGGTTGCTCTTCGAACGAGTCAAGGAGTCCTACCCAACAACGCTCGGTGCTGCGTCAGGAGCGGTTGCGGGACTGGTTGCGATCACCCCGTGCGCCGGGTTCGTGACTCCGATGGCCTCGCTCGCCATCGGTGCAATCGCTGGCGTCGTCTGCGCGCTTGCCGTGAGGCTGAAGTTCAAGCTCAAGTACGACGACTCGCTTGACGTCCTCGGAGTTCACGGCGTCGGAGGTCTCATCGGCATGGTCCTCCTCGGCCTTTTCGCCACGAAATCGATCAACCCAAATGGGGCCGATGGACTTTTTGCAGGAGGAGGTTTCAAATTTCTCGGCCTTGAGGTCTTGGCCGCTGGAGTCACCGTTGTGTTCGCCTTCTGCGCCACGTGGGTGATTGCCAAGGTCATCGATATGACCATGGGACTGAGGGTCTCACACGAACAAGAGTTCACTGGCCTCGATCTCACCCAGCATGCGGAAAGCGCCTACTCCCTTGGCGGCATGGGTCGGATCTCGAGCTAGGTAGGTCAGGCGTGCCCCTCCTCGGGTCACCCTCAACTGACACCCTCTACTGCTGGTGGACGAAGGATCCGTTGACGATGCTCCAGCCTGCCGGGAGTGAGGCGGGCGTCCCGACAAGATTCGATGAGGTGACACCAGAGAGCGTCGCCCCATCAAGTTGAGCGCCGGCGACAGTCGCCCCCTTCATCTTCGCTCCCTGGAGATCAGCACCGATCAGGACCGCATTCGTCAGATTGGCATTGATCAGGTTGGCTGAACCGAGGTTCACCCCTGTGAGATCGGCCCCGATCAGTTTGGCGCCCGTCAGGTTGGCGGCGAACAGATCGGCACTCTTCAGGTTCAGGCCGTTCAGCATGGCCGAGGCCAGATTTGCCGTCGGTCCGAGCAGGTAGCCACCAATGAGGACCCAGTCCTTGGGAAGCGAGGTGGGAGTACCGATCAAGCCTCCAGATGACAGGCCTATCGCGGTAACCCCTGAGAACAATGCCCGAGTCACCGTCGCTCCGGTGAGTGTTGCGTTGGTAAGGGTGGCACCGGTGAAATTGGTATCCGTCAGTGTTGTTCCACCGAGCTTGGCCGATGTCAGGTCGGCGTTGCTGAGGTCTTGGCTGCTCAACGTTGCACCAGTGAGGACGGCGCTGCGCAGTGAGGCGCTTGCCCCAACGAGGTAGCCGGCAACCAACGACCATCCCGTCGGGAGCGACGCCGGCGTTCCCGTAATCGAACCGGATACGACGTGGCTCAAGGACACGCTCGACAGGTTGAGCCCAGCGAAGTTGGCACCCGTCAGGATGACTCCGTCACCGAAGAGGTAGCCAGCAACGAGTGTGTAGCCGGACGGCAGCGAGGTGGGCGTCCCGACAATGCCGGTTGAGGCGACTCGATAAAGGAACGCCCCCGACAACGAGGCACCGTTCAAATTTGTTCCGTTCATGGTCGAGAACGACAGAACGAGGTTCGTCAGCGCCTGACCAGCAAGGTTGGCATTGGTCAGGTCGGCACCGGCGAGATTGGTCCTCGTCATGGTGCTTGTTCTGAGGTCCACGCCCGTCAAATCAGCGTTCGCCAGATTGGCATCGGTCAGGATCGTGCTGGTCATGGTGGCGTGAGCGAGATTGATCCCAGTCAGATCTGCTCCGGTCAGGTTGCCCCCCGAAAGGTCGGCGTTCGCAAGATCAGCACCCGCCGCCACGTGGTAGCCGTTGATGAGGAAGAAGGGGATTACCGCCACCGAGGAAGTCGAATTCGCTCCCGTGCCAACCACGTTGATTGCAGCCACCCGGAACGTGTAACTCGTTCCATTCGAGAGTCCTTCGAAGGTGGCCGTTGTGGCGTTTGATTGCGTCACCATGCTTTGTCCGCTTGATGCCGAGATTTGGTAGCCGGTGATGCCGGATCCGCCGTTGAAGGCAGGCGGGGACCAAGAGAGCGACGCCGAAGCGTCACCAGCAACCGCCACCACGTTGCTCGGAGTTCCTGGCACGGTCGCCGGCGTGACAGACGACGACGCACTCGACGATGCTCCGTAGCCGAGAGAGTTCTTTGCCTGGACGGTGAAGGTGTAGGGCGTCCCATTGGTCAAGCCGCTGACGGTGCACGATGTACCACCAGCGGTCAGGCAGGTCTGTCCTCCTGGTGATGCGGTCACTTTGTAGCCGGTAAGCGAGAGACCTCCGGTGTTCACGGGGGCAACCCAACTCACGGTTCCAGATCCCTGGCCACCAACCGCCGAGACGCCAGTCGGAGCATTCGGGAGCGCCGTGAATGTGACGGTCGATGTGGTCGTTCCGGCAGAAGTTCCGATGGCATTCGTTGATGTCACCGTGAACACGTAGGGCACTCCGGTGGCGAATCCAGTGATCTGGCACGAGGTCACACTTGAGCTACAAGTGAGACCGCCCGGACTCGAAGTCGCCGTGAATCCGGTGAGCGGACTCCCATTTGAGACTGATCCGGTCCACGAGACCTTTACGTTGCTCCCGACGATGACGGCCTGGACTCCAGTCGGCGCCAACGGAACGCCTGCAGCCACCACGGAGGCTGATGCCGTGGACGAGACGCTCGTCCCGGCGGCATTCGTCGCCGTCACGGACGCCGTATAGGCGGTCCCGTTGGTCAATCCTGAGATCACACATGAGTCCACCTCGGGAGTCGAGACCACCAAGGTGCACCGGCGGGAACCCGGTGAAGCAGTGGCCTTGTAGGTGGTGACCGGAGTCCCTCCGTTGGAGCTCGGCG
>JBAXAR010000031.1:0-19831 GCA_037142475.1 Actinomycetes bacterium | reverse complement strand
CTTCTTCACGTCTTCGGGCTCGGAGGCCAACGACGCGCAGGTCAAGCTTCTCTGGTACATGAACAATGCGCTGGGGCGCCCGCGCAAGAAGAAGATCATCGCCCGCAGGAAGGGCTATCACGGCGTCACCGTGGCGACCGCCTCGCTCACCGGCCTCCCCGCCCCGGGTCGGTTAAGATCCTGACCGATCTTGTCATTTTAACGTTTAGGGCTCATAATTGGTCTCAAGCGTTAAAACGTAAAGAGTTTGATCTCTAGGATCGACCCAACGGTACGTAAAGGTAACAATGTCAAAATCGATTCAAGAAACGATCTTCGAGCTATTCAGCCTGCGTCCACAGATCACATCAGGTGACGTCGCTGTGGCAGCCGGCGTCTCAAGGCAAGCTGCTCACTATCACTTCAAGAAGTTGCAAAAGAGTGGCCTCGTCCGTCAAGAGGGAGCGGGTCGCACCGCGCACTACGTCAGGTGCTCTCTCCGCTCCGCCCGCTACGGCATCCAGGGCCTCTCAGAGAGCGATGTATGGACCCTCGAACACAGGGCACTCAAGGATCTTGATCCGATGATCCTCGACAACCCTGCGCTTGTGGCCAATCTAAATTTCACATTCACCGAAATGGTGAACAATGCGATAGAGCACTCAGCAGGTACCGCCATCGAGATCAGGTGGTTTCTCGCCGAGGGGACCATGGCCTTCGAAGTCGAAGATGATGGCATCGGAACCTTTCGGCGAATGCGAGAGTCGCGCGGACTGGCTCGAGATTTCGATGCGATCGGCGAGATCGCAAAGGGTCGCCAGACCACCGACCCAGCTCACCACAGTGGACTCGGGATCTACCTTTCCTCCCGATTGGCTGACCGATTTATCCTTTCGAGTGGCAACCTCACCTGGACCACAGACCTCGAGCGCGATGACGCTGCCGTCGGATGGCTCGACGAGAAGCGAAACGGCACGCTCGTGCGATGCGAGATGCTCGGATCAACGGTTCGTACTCTTCATGATGTGTTGAACGACATGACTGATCCCGAAGTCATCGGATCAAAGAAATCCCGCATTCTGGTCGATCTCTTCAGCGGTGATGGCTTTGTCTCGCGAACACAGGCGAAGACTCTCGCGACGCGACTCGAAATATTCGATCAAGTGGAGATCGACTTCAGGGGTGTGAGGGAGATTGGGCAGGGATTCGCTGACGAACTCTTCAGAGTCTGGCAAACACAGCATCCGGGAACACGGCTCGTTCCCGTCAACGCAAATCCCGCGATCTTGGGAGTTATTGGCCTCACGGTCGCCGAGGTAAGTCGTATCGCGCCCCAAGCCGGGGAGACTAGCCAGGTGGAGTCCAATCCGTCAGCGGAACCGGGGCAACCTTGAACTTTTCCACCGAGAGCTCCAGCGAAAACCAAGGGCGGTCACCCCTGCTGATCACTGATCTCCTGAAGATTGTTCCCAACAGCCACTAAGGGCAGTGGGAGTTGGCGACTCAATCACCCAAGGCGGGTGGCTAGGACACGTGACACAACTGTCGCCCTCCAGCCGAGGCGAGAGGGCGACAGTTGAGATTTCCGGTATTGCTGGGAACTACTTGATACTCACAAGCTCCTTGCTCACAAGAGAAGGAGACACTAAAAGATCCCCGTCTTTTACGAGCAGCCGCTCGTGGTTCCACACGAGCTGCAGACGTAGCACGAGCCTGCCCGCTGCATCATGTCGCCACAGCTGTAGCAGTAGGGAGCGTCGCGCTGCTCGGGCCGGGCGATGGTCGCCGGTGCAGTGCTCAACTCGATGGTCTGCGTTGTCTCAATTCCTACCGACGGAGTGGCCGACTCTTCGACCCCGGGCAGCGTTGGCTGCGTCCGCTCTGCTGACGACAGGACGCCGAGCTCCTCACGCTCTGTGAGTGAGAGGTAGTCGAGCGCAAGGCGCCGGAAGATGTAGTCCACCAGGCTTGCTGCGATACGAAGTTCTGCGTCATCGGTGATACCGGCAGGCTCAAACTTCATGGCCGAGTACTTGCGCACATAGGTCGCCAATGGCACCCCATGCTGAAGGCCGAGGCTGATAGAAATCGAGAAGGCATCCATGATTCCGGCAAGGGTCGATCCCTGCTTGGACACCTTGATGAAGACCTCGCCGGGCCGGCCATCCTCGTACTCGCCGACAGTGACGTAACCCTCGCAGTCAGCGACTCGGAAGGCGAAGGTGCTCGAACGGCGACGGCGAGGGAGGCGCTCGCGGACCGCTCCCACCAGCACCGACTCCCCCGGGGTCGCCTTGGCGACGACCAGCTGAGCCTCAAGTTCGGCGATCTTGGTCTGCAGCGCTGACACGGCCGAGGTGGGCAGTGCCTCGTCTTCGCCGTCCTTCTTCGTGGTCGAAAGCGGCTGAGCGACCTTGCAGTTGTCGCGGTAGATGGCTACTGCCTTGACGCCGAGCTTCCAGGCATCGATGTGCAGCTGCTCGACGTCTTCAACCGAGACATCCTCAGGCATGTTCACTGTCTTTGAGATCGCCCCGGAGATGAACGGCTGGACCGCACCCATCATCTTGACGTGACCGAGGTAGTGAATGGTGTTGTCTCCCATCGAGCAGGCAAAGACCGCAAGGTGCTCCGCCTTGATGTGAGGAGCGCCAATGATCGACATGTTCTCGTTCACGTAGGCAACGATTTCGCCAGCCTGCGAGTCGGTGTAGCCGAGCTTGCCCAACGCCCGTGTCACAGTCTGGTTCACGATTGACATCGTGCCGCCGCCAACGAGCTTCTTTGTCTTCACCAGACCAAGGTCGGGCTCGACGCCAGTGGTGTCGCAGTCCATCAGGAGCCCGATTGTCCCGGTAGGGGCCAAAACCGTGGCTTGGGCATTGCGCACGCCGTGGATCTCGGCGAGCTCGACGGCGAGGTCCCATGACTCCTGGGCTGCACCGAGAATCTCGGCAGGCACCAAGTCCTCGTTGATGTCCGCCGCTGCCGCTTGATGCTTGCGGAGCACGCGGAGCATGGGCTCCTGGTTCTCGTAGTAGCCAGCGTGCGGACCCATCCGAGCGGCAGTCTTGGCGCTCGTGGCGTAGGCGTGACCAGTCATCAACGCCGTGAGGCCTGCGGCCCATGCCCGACCCTCGTCTGAGTCGTAGGGAAGGCCGTTGGCCATGAGCAGGGCGCCGAGGTTGGCGTAGCCCATGCCGAGCTGACGGAACTTGATCGAGTTCTCACCGATGGCCTTGGTCGGGTAGTCAGCATTGCCCACCAGGATTTCTTGGGCAGTGAAGACAACCTCGATCGCTGCCTTGTAGCCCTCGACGTCGAAGACCTCTTCGTCGCTCAGGAACTTCATCAGGTTCAGGCTCGCAAGGTTGCAGGCTGAGTTGTCGATGTGCATGTACTCACTGCAGGGGTTCGATCCGTTGATCGGCCCCGTGTTTGATGAGGTGTGCCAGTCATTGATGGTGGTGTTGAACTGCATCCCCGGGTCAGCACACTCCCATGCGGCCTGGGCGAACTGACGGAACACCTCACGAGCGCGCACCGTGCGTACCGTCGATCCATCGACACGAGCCCGCAGGTCCCAGTCGGCATCGTCGAGGACAGCCTGCATGAACTCGTCAGTCACTCGGACCGAGTTGTTGGCGTTCTGGTACTGAATCGAGTGGATGTCCTTGCCATCGAGGTCCATGTCGAACCCGTTGTCACGGAGCACCCGGGCCTTGGCCTCCTCATTTGCCTTGCACCAGATAAAGGTCTCAATGTCAGGGTGGTCGGCGTCGAGCATCACCATCTTGGCGGCACGGCGGGTCTTGCCACCGGACTTGATGGTTCCGGCTGACGCATCAGCACCACGCATGAAGCTCACTGGTCCAGATGCGGTGCCGCCGCCCTTGAGCAGCTCGGCCGAGGAGCGGATACGCGAGAGGTTCACCCCAGCGCCAGATCCACCCTTGAAGATCACACCCTCTTCGGTGTACCAGTTGAGGATCGAGTCCATCGAGTCGTCGACAGAGAGGATGAAGCAAGCACTGGCCTGCTGCGGGACACCCTTGACGCCGATGTTGAACCACACCGGCGAGTTGAACGCCGCCTTCTGGTGAACGATGAGGTGCTTGAGCTCGGCGCGGAAGATTTCTGCCTCCTGCTCGTCAACGAAGTAGCCATCCTTCATCCCCCACTCGGTGATTGAGTCGGCAACACGGTCAGCGACCTGCTTGAGAGAAGTCTCTCGCTCGTCGGTGCCAAGAGTCCCCCGGAAGTACTTCTGGGCAAGGATGTTGGTGGCGTTCACGCTCCAGGTCGAGGGGACCTCCACGTCGAGTTGCTCGAAGGCAACCGAACCATCGCGATAGTTCGTGAGGCGAGAATCACGGCGTTCCCAAACAACCTCGTCGTAGGGATGAACTCCCTCGGTGGTGAAGTGCCGAACGATGCCGATTCCTGTGCGCTGCGGTGCGATAGCCATGCCTTTACTCCCCTGTGTGTCTTGCAACGGATGTTCCCCATCTGTCAACGTTGCAGCTGCCAGATTTCGCCTCTGGTCCCTAACGTAGCGCTTCAAACACAACATGTAGTGGCTAAAGCTTCGAGGGCATCAAGATGATGTGGTCATTACATCACTGTAGTTACGGGCCTGTCAACGATCACTGCGACGCGAAATCGCAGGTCAGAGGCCGTTCGCGAAAGTTTGCGCGAGAAAATTCCTTCGAACTACATCTGTCGGCCGATGTAGCGTGAAGAACCATGGCTCGCTTGATCGCCCTCGATGCCGGAACGACGGGAGTTCGATCACTCGTTGTCGATGAGGGGGGCGCCATCATCGACGTCTCCTATCGAGAGCACGAGCAGCACTACCCCGCTCCTGGTTGGGTCGAACACGATGCCACAGAGATCTGGGAGAACATCCTCGGCACCATGGCGGACGTAATCGGCCGCCTTCAGGGAAACGACGTCGCCGCCATTGGAATAACGAATCAACGCGAGACCATCGTGGCCTGGGATCGCTCGAACGGGCGGGTGCTCGCCCCAGCCATCGTCTGGCAGGACAAGCGCACCGCCGAGCGATGTGCAGAGTTGCGCGCCAGCGGTCACCTCGACGAGGTTCGCCGCGTTACTGGCCTCGTCCTCGACCCATACTTCAGCGCCACCAAGATGGCATGGCTCATCGAGGCCGGTGCCCTCGAGGGCGCGGTTGAACCCGTTCTCGGGACCATTGACAGCTGGCTGCTGTGGAACCTCACCGGAGGAGTCGAGGGGGGCGTCTTCGCCACTGACCCCTCGAATGCGTCGAGAACCCTGCTCTACGACATGGAGCACTCCTCTTGGTCGCGCTCGATGTCCGATCTCATGGGGGTTCCTCTCGAACTCCTCCCCGACATCCTTCCCTCATGTGGTCGCTTCGGGACCATCGACCATCCTCGCCTCGCCGAACTCCAGGGTGTGCCGATTAGTGGGATCCTCGGCGACCAGCAGTCCGCTCTGTTCGGCCAGGCCTGCTTTGACCCGGGGATGATCAAGGCCACCTACGGCACGGGTGCCTTCGTGCTGATGAACGCCGGAGAGTCTCGGCCAGCTGCCGCCGAGGGGCTCCTCACGACAGTGGCATGGGACCTCGGGGACCAGGGGGGCATCGCCTACGCCCTTGAAGGATCTGCGTTTGTTGCGGGAGCGGCCATCCAATGGCTTCGCGATGAACTCGGAATTATTGGATCCGCCGAAGAGACCGAAGCTCTCGCTCGGTCCGTCGAGTCCTCGGAGTCGATGAAGTTCATCCCCGCCTTCGTCGGATTGGGCAGTCCGTGGTGGGACGAGACCGCCCGAGGGGCGATCGTTGGGATCACCAAGGGCAGTGGTCGCGGCGCACTCGCCAGAGCGGTCGTTGATTCCCTCGCCTTCGAAGTCCGAGCCATCACCGATGCCATGGCAGAAGCCTCAGGGGCAGCCCTGACGGGGATGAGGGTTGACGGTGGTGCTGCGGCGATGGACCTTCTTCTCGCCCATCAGGCCCAGCAGTCACGGGTCATTGTTGAGCGCCCTATGTCACTTGAATCGACGGCCTTGGGGGCGGCGACCATCGCTGGCCTTGCCGAAGGTGTGTTCTCGTCGTTGAAAGACCTCAGCAACCTGTGGCGCCCAAATGCAACGTTCGAGCCCGACGCTGAGAGTGACCCTGACCCCGCCTACGAAGCGTGGCTCGACGCCCTCAGCCGTTCCAGGGCATGGGGTTGATTGCCCCATCAGGCAGCGACTCTGGCGGCAACAGTGGTCGAATCTCATCGATATCGACCCCGTCGACTTCGTAGATCTCATGGAGGAGGAGCGTCATCAAATCCTCACTCCCGAGCTCGATGATGAACTCATCACACGCAGATTCAACGCCCCGGCTGACAATTTCGACCGACACGATGTCCCCACCCACGGCTCCGATACGACTCGCCACAGCACCAAGGGCGCCTGGTCGATCGGGAAGACGAATTCTGAGAAGAACGAGGATCATGGTCTTGAATGTACTGAGGCAATGTTTCCGGAATGTGTCAGGACGGTAATTTCTTTCCGTCCGGCCGGGGAACATATTCGTCGAGATACGACCGACCCGAGAGACGGCTGATCTCAGCCATGAGCGCATCAGTGAAGATCCGGAGCGCCTCTCGCTCAGATCCACACGCTTCGACGTCAGCAGCGCTGATGGTCATCGGATCGCCAAAGCGGACCTCCACCCGTCGAAAGGGCCGAAGCAGCCGTGAACCCACCGGCTGAACTGCGGTTGTCCCTCGGAGGCCGAGTGGCACCACCGGCGCCCCGCTCACGAGGGCGAGGCGCGCCACTCCCGTCCGGCCCTTGTGGACAAAGTCATCCAAGGCTCGCGTGCCTTCGGGATAGAGGGCGATCACCCGTCCAGCGTCAAGAACTTCACGTGCGGTGTCGAGCGCCCGCTGCGAGGCGTCCCCACCACTTCGACGAATCGGAATCTGCCCCAGGGCTCGAAAGAACCAGGCGGAGCGCCAGTCATCGAAATATTCGGCCTTTGCAAGGAAGGTCACTTGCCGGCGAGTGCTCAGCGGGAGGAACAGTGAATCGCAGAAGGATTGGTGATTGGCCGTCAAAATCGCTGGGCCAACCTTGGGCACAGCCGCTCGATTCTTGAAGCGCAACCGAAAGAAGGTGTGAAACAACGGTGCGAGGACTGTTCGGATAATCCGGTAGGCCATTGACCAAGACGCTACTCAGGGTCTCGGTGTTCTGCAGGTTCTTCGGTGCCCGAGTGCACCGGGTCGCTCGATGGCCCATACTCGTCGGGGAATTGAACAGAGGAGATCGACCATGACCGCAGCCTTCAGCGCAGTGACCGTCCGCGAGGGCCTCGCATTCGGCGAAGCTCCACGCTGGCATGAAGGGCGTCTCTATTACGCCGATTTCTACCGACATGGCGTGTTCTCGATGTGCGAAGACGGGAGCGACGAACGGCTCGAGCTTTCCGTCCCGGGCCAGCCCTCTGGCATCGGCTGGATGCCTGACGGCTCGATGCTTGTCGTGTCAATGACCGACCATCGGGTCCTCCGAGTCTCACCGGATGGTGACGTCACCACCCACGCCGACATCTCGGAATACTGCGGCTACTGGGCCAACGACATGGTCGTCGCTAAGGACGGAACGGCCTACGTCGGGAACTTCGGCTTCAACCTTGAGGCGTTCCTCACCGAGCACGGCATCGAAGGAGTGCTGACGCCCCCTGGGCCGCCCACCACCAACCTGGTGGTCATCAATCCCACTGGCTCTGTCATCCAAGTGATCCCCGAGATGGCCTTCCCCAACGGTTCGGTGATCACGCCAGATGGCAAGACGCTCATCGTGGCCGAGACCATGACGATGCGACTCACCGCCTTCAACGTCGCCGATGACGGGACACTCTCGGACCGTCGGATCTTCGCCCAGCTCGAATTGGTTCCCGCTGATGGCATCTGCCTCGATGCGGCTGGAGAGATCTGGGTCGCCAATGCCTTGGCATCTGAGGCCCTCCGGGTCTCCGAAGGAGGCATGATCACGGGTCGTGTTTCCACGTCGCAGACGTGTTTCGCCTGCATGTTGGGTGGCGGGGATGGCATGACGCTATTCGCCATGACAGCCCCGACGTCCAATGAGTCTGAAGTTGCCTCTCGCAGGGACGCCAAAATCGAGACCGTGTCAGTCGATGTCCCCGGAGTGGGTCTCCCCTAGCCCAATTTGGGCAGTGCCCGGCGAAGGTTCCGAATCGCTTGGGAGATGCGTTGCTCGTTCTCAATCAGTGCGAAGCGCACATAGCCCTCGCCACCCGGTCCGAAGCCAACGCCCGGCGAGGTGGCCACGTCAGCTTCTGTGACCAGGAACTTCGAGAACTCCAAGGCACCCATCTCGGCGTAGGGCTCCGGGATTGGGGACCACATGAACATCGTGCCCTGTGGCGGGGTCATCTCCCAGCCGATGCGATTCAGTCCATCGCACAGCGTGTTCCGCCGCTGTTCGTAGATCGCGCAGATCTCCTTGGGGTAGTCAGGCGCCTCGTTCATCGCCACGATCGAAGCGATCTGGATGGGCTGGAAGGTCCCGTAGTCCAAATAGCTCTTCAGTTTGGTGAGCGCTGCCACAATCTCGGCATTGCCCACCATGAACGACGAGCGCCAGCCGGCCATCGAGAATGACTTCGTCAGCGTGTAGAGCTCGACGGCGCATTCCTTGGCGCCGGGAACCTGCAGGATCGAGGGCGGCTCGTAGCCATCAAAGCCGATATCGGCATAGGCGAAGTCGTGGACGACGACGACCTCGTGCTCAAGGGCGAAGGCGACAAGGCGTTCCATAAAGGCCAGGTCCACGCACGCTGTGGTCGGATTGTGTGGGAACGAGGCGATGATCACACGAGGTTTGGGCCAGGCGTTCTCCCATGCCTCGACGAGACCACCAAAGAAGGCGTCTCCAGGCGAAAGAGCATCCTCGCTCTTGTCGCTGGGATCGACCATGCGGACCTGATGCACACGGGCCCCTGCGAAGAGTGGTGCGTAAATATGAATCGGGTACGACGGCGACGGGACGATGGCCGAGTCATCCGGGCCCAGCATCACCCACATCAGGTGGCTCAGGCCTTCCTTCGCTCCGATCGTGGCGACCACCTCAGTCTCGGGGTCGAGCGAGACGCCAAATTTACGGAGGTAGAGATCGGCCGCGGCCTGGCGAAGCTTCGGGATTCCCTTCGACGACGAATACCGGTGGTTCCGCGGGTTCTGCGCAGCCTCAGCGAGTTTGTCGACAGCAACCTGCGGCGAAGGAAGATCCGGGTTCCCGAACCCCATGTCGATGACATCACGACCCTCGCGCCGAGCAGCAGCCTTCAGGTCGTTAATGGCAGCGAACACATACGGCGGCAGGTCGTTAATGCGACGGAACTCCATCGCCACACCGTAGTGGCCGGCCCTAGGTGCCGGAGACCTCTCCGAGGATCTCGAGCGGTGCCGGCCACCCGACGACCGCCCAGGTGGCACCTGCTTCGTCCAGACGACCGAGCAGGTCGCGGGCGGCATCGTTATGGTTCCCCGAATCGTCCTTCGGGAGGAGCCCAGCCCACGTCACTTCGGAGCGGGCTGCCTGCTCACCAACCGCGTCAGGGGTGGCACCCCACATGTTGACAGCGCAGCCCATCTCCTCGGCCATCGCCACAGTCGGTCTGGCCCCGCCACCAATCCACACCGTCATGCCCTCGCCATGGAGGGTTGCGGCCACCTCGCCGAGGTCAGCGCGTCGCTGCTGGGCTGAGGCGAAGGGAACGCCATAGGCCTCATTCTCTGCAGCACTGAGTTTGTCCCCTGTCCCCAGCGCAGCAATACAGCGACCGGGTGCGATCGCCTCGAGTGCTCGGAGCTGACTGACGAGCGTCTCGTTGGATACCAGGCCGATACGGGCCACAAGAGGGCCCACGAAAAGCTGCGAATGGCGTGCGGCGATCGATGCGAGCACGGGGAACGGCGCAAGGGCCGGTCGAGATGGATTCCCCATCGGCCACAGATGGTCGTAGGCGAAGACACCATGAACCCCGGCGTCAACCGCTGCGGAGGCCACAGAGAGGGCCTCCTCCGGCGACCATGTGAAAGTCGGAAGTACGACGCCAATTTTCATGAGGCCTCCCGTGCCAGCAATGAGGCTCCAATCGATCCGGCCTCTGGTCCGAATGTGGCCGCCACGATATCGATCGGTGGCCTCAGGTCGCCCGCTTCGAGCAGGCCCACGAGGTGGCGCCTTGCTGCGGGCACAAGAAGTGTTCCCGCCTCGGAGAGCCCTCCCCCGATCACGATGCAGGTCGGATCGAGGACATGGACCAAGTTTGCCAAGCCACGAGCAAGCCACCAACCCACCTGATCAATTAATTCGAGTGCATCTCGATCCCCCGCGAGCGCCGCCGCGGTGACATGCTCACCCCGCACGGCCTCTGGCTCGCCGCCTGCACTGGCGACGACTGCTTCGAGGCGACCCGCTTGGGCCGCTTCTCGCGCTAATCGCCCAACGGCTGAGCCCGACGCGTAGCGCTCCCAGCAGCCCCGCGCACCACATGGGCACGCTGGCCCTGACACGTCAATGACCATGTGGCCGACTTCGCCAGCGAAGCCTCTGCCGCCTCGGGCAAGTTCTCCCCCAACGATGAGCCCCCCGCCGATCCCCGTGCCAAGGGTCACAACGATGACGTCATCATGCCCACGGGCAGCGCCGAGCCTCTGCTCGGCAAGCGCTGCACAGTCGGCGTCGTTCGCCACCGCCACTCGCCGTCCGCCGAGCCGTTTCTCCAAGAGCCCCACAAGGTCCGCCCCCGAGGCACTGCGAAGATTCGGGGCGAAGAGCAGCACGCCATCTCGCCCCATCATTCCCGGAAGGCCTACGCCGATCGGCAGTGACCTCACGGGTACCTCAACGCTCGCGGCGAGGGTTGTGACCACCGATGCCACCGTGTCAGCGAGGCGCTCACCGCCATCAGCTTCCATTGCCTGCGGTGTTGGTTCCCTCGCCTCGGCGACCACCCGCCCATCGGGGTCCACCGCCACACCGAGAACCTTGGTGCCACCGACATCAACCCCGAGCGAAAGGCTCGGAGGTCCCTGCGTCACCGAAGCGACTCCGCCCTCGCCTTGAGCTCGCGCAGTGCCGTCGTCTGAATTCGCCCTTGGGCACGGGATCGCACGAAACCGGGAATCGGAATCTTGAGTTCCACTTCGAGGAGGTACCGAACCTCGGTAGCGCCGTCAGCGTTGGCCGAGAACTCATAGCGTCCATCGAGCTTCGATGTCAGGTCACCGGCGACCTGCTTCCACGAGAGAATCTCAGGGGCGGCCGAGTAGTCGTAGTCAAGGCTGTAGGTGGTCGACCTTCCGAACGCTGCGGTTCGGAACGTAACCGTGGTCGGCCGTCCCAGGCCGTCGCGCTCATCGACCGTTACCTGCTTAATGTCGGACACCCACTCCGGGTAGCGCTCGATATCGGCAGCAACCTCGTAGACAGCGGCAGGATTTGACGCGACAACGATCTGCTCAGTCGTCTGATCAGTCATCACAGTTCCCCCTGAAGGTTCTTCGGCTGAACACTCATCTGAGCGGCCAGCCCTCGGCAAGCGCATCACCCAGCCTACGGGCGAGAGCGTCGTAATCGAATGATGCCACCGCGCGGGACCGTCCAGCGTCCCCCATGGCTCGACGGCGAGGCTCATCGGCGAGGAGCGAACGCAGTGCATCACGCAATTCTCTGGGGTCCTCCGGATGGTCGAGGAGAACGCCGGTCTCACCGTCGATTACGGCGTCGTCCGCTCCCCCGCTTCGACCAGCGATCTGTGGCACTCCTGCAGCCGCCGCCTCAACGAAGACGATGCCGAAGCCCTCCTGCTCAAGACCTCCCCATCGAGAGCGGCATGCCATCACGAAGACATCGGCGGCGCCAACCAGGTCAGGGAGGTCGTCGTCACTCACGCGTCCGAGCATTGTCACCGGTGCCCCAGTCTTCGAGACCCGCCGTTCGAGGCGATCGGCATCTCGACCTGTACCGCCGATGGCAACCGTGAGATCGGGGATTTCGGCCTGCAGCATCGCTGCCGCGTCAATGAGAGTGTCCATGCCCTTGCGCGGAACCAATCGACTCACACTGACCACCAGAGGACCATCGATGGGGAGACCCAACCGAGATCGAATCGTACGCCGAGCTTGGGCGTCGAGCGGGCGAAACCGTTTGGCGTCGACGCCCGGGGGAATCTGAAGGACTGGAGGGAGCGAACCGCCTGTCGCCCGCCTCGCCTCACGCTCCGGATAGGTTCCCGCTGCGATGATCCCCGACGAGCTCCTTAGAGCGGTGGCGAGCGCGCGCCGTGACAGTGGGAGTCGGCCAGGGATTGTCACCTCAGCTCCATGGAGGACTTGGATGCTGGGCACACGCAATGACATCGCCAGATGACCGAGCGGGAAGGCGGGATCGAGGACGACCATTGAGGCATCCCGGTCTGCCAAGGTGCTCTCGACGGCACGACGGGCCTTTGGGCTCGGGAAGAACAGAATGCGGCCTGGCACCCGATCGATTGTGATGCCGACCTCCGCTTGCGCCTGATCGAAGATCGCCGCCGTGGGGTCAGAGGTCGCCGTCAGTACCGAGAAGGTCTCGGGATCGAGTCGGCTCCACAATTCCCAGAGGTAATTCTGGATCCCACCGACCTTGGGTGGGAAGTCATTCGTGACCAAGAGGTGCCTCACGATGAGACCTCGACTTCTTGATCAGCCCGCTCCGCTCCCCGCAGAGCGATTCTCAAAGCGCAGCGGTGGGACCAGGCCAGCGTTGCCGAGTAGCCGCACGGCACGAGCCTCCGCCGCGTCGATGATGAGTGCATCATCGGGCTCTCGGCCCAAAATGAAGGAGACAACACAGTCGCCGCAGGCGTCATTCTCTCGGCCGCGACATCCTTCGCAGTCCACAGTGATCGTCTGGTCCATCGTGCGTGCCTCCCCGTCTCTTCGTCGCTTTCTTGCCGTCGTGGCAATAGAGGCATCGTGCTCCGGGGGTGTGACAGGGAGCTCGGGAACGAGCACGAGGTGGATCCAGTGGCCTTGAGGGGAACAGCGTGGGCTCTGCGGATCAGCATGATCACGTCGTCGGATCGAGGCGAGGTACCTCGATCGAGGCACGACCGTTCTGGGCCTCTCGCAGGGCCTCCACCACAGAATGAGCACCCCACGCCACCCCCTCGGTGGCCACCGTCGAGCGACCTGGATCGATCAGAACAAAAAAGGGGGGGCCAGAAACTCGATAGGCGGTCCACGTCGACGAGGACACCATCGTCATGGCGGTGCCACACCGATGGCGGATCGATGGATCCGCAAGGTCTCGCTCACGCAGGACGATCATCAACGAGTCGTCACCCTCGATGCCGAGCGATGCCGGGGCCTGCGCCGCCTCGAAGAGGTCCTCGCATCCGGTGCAGTCGGCAGAGAGAAAGAGCAGCAGCATTCGTGCGCTCAGCGCTGCTGGCTCGATGGACATCACGTGGCCGTCGAAGTCTGTGCCGCTCATGGAACTGAGGGGAACCGGCGATGCTCCCCGATGGGTCGGGATGGGTCTGGCTCGACGAAGGACCTCGGCCGCTTCAGCCGGGCTCAACGACGGCCGAGACGTCACTCGGTCGATTCCTCAGGGGGTCCGTCAGACGTCGCCTCATCGGCGCCATCGACCAACTCAATTCCTCGACCGTGGCCGCACCACCGGCATGCCACTGAGTCGACCGTCTCCGACAGAGTCTGAAGGTCTTCAACCTCGAGATCGCCGCCGACGGTGTAGTGGTGGAAGGCCTTGACGGTGGAAGTGGTCACCACGTCGAAGCGGGTCAGGTTCCCGCAGGAGGAGCATCGATATCGAGAAGAAGGCACGACCCCAACGGTACTCCGCAGCGCCGGTGAGCCCAAAACTGGACCTTCAGCCGCCGTCCGTTAGTTCTCGACGACGACGATCGGCTTCGGCCGACGACAACGCTCCAGTGAGTTCGAGCTGATCGACCTCATCAAGGCGCGCCAGAAGAACAGCGGCACGACCGCCTGTGATCGCCGGAGTGCCTCGAGGAGGAGTGGGATCGTCCTCGGTGACGACGAGGAGTCCCGAGCGGGCCGACCAGCCTCGATCAGGGCGCTCTCGATCACTCTGTCGGCTGTCATCGTCCACAAAGGAGCCAAGATCAGTGGCCACATGGCGAAGCAGGAGGCGCTGAAAGGCCTCAGGCCTGCGGATACCGGCCAGCACCACAGGGGATGCATCGACGAGTTCGATCACGAGGTCGCCGCGACGAGTCAGCCGATCTCGGAGGGTTCGCCGCCGATGCACTTCGACCACCCGTTCCAATCGAATCTGATCCACGCGGCGCCGCAGAATTCCCTCGGCGACCACCAACCGATCAGTGGTCAGCGAGACCATCGTCGATCGCCATGCGAAGTAGCGACAGAAAAGCCAGGCCATCGGCACCAAGATCGAGAGGCAAGCTGCGGCAAATCGGAGCGAGGGGCCACCGAGCACCACTTTGGCCAGAATCAGCCACGCACAGGCGCCCCCCAGTCCGACCACCATGGCCGGAAGCACCAGCGTGGTTCGAGGCGGCCGCACTTCGACGAGGACCTCCTCGCCGGCAATGAGGTCTCGACTCGACAGTCCCATTGTGCAGGAGCGTATCGGTCGGGACGACGCGAGCTCGGGGTTGCCTATCCGCCCTCATCACCACCGGGCAATCTACGATCCATTCGTTCTCCGCCGACCTTGCCTCGTCTCGGGATGGCTCGCCAGAGTCGTCCTCGTCACCCTGCTGGCCGCAGGCCTGGTGGTGGTCGTCCCCGCGTCGGTACCTCCCGCATCTGCTGAGGGTCCCGCTCCCTGTTCGGCAGGGATGCCTCCATCGCCCTATCGGGGATTCTGCGCCACCTACAACGGAGCGAACACATGGTTCGGGTCCTATGGACTCGGCTTCCCCACACCGCTGGGCTGGGCGCTCTGCGCCTTTCGGGCGGGTGGCGGCGGCTCGTACCCCTCCCCCTCGTACTCCTACGTTCTTACCGGCGCTCCCGGTGGTGCCTCGACGAGCATGACCGGGCCACTCGGCTTTGCCTTCTCAGAGGCCGATGCCATGGGATTCTGGGGCGGACGGCCGGGTTCGTTCTCCGCCGATCAAGCGGCAGTGGCAGCCAAACTTCTCTACGACGCTCTGGTGTGGGGTGTCCCGTCACCATCGATGGACGATGGAGTCAGGGCGGCTTATATCCAACTCTTCACCTGGACCTCCGCCGCAGCGGGCGCGGTAGGGGTCCCTTGGATTACCACCAGCCTGGTGGGTGGTGGGACCACCTTGGCATCCAAGGCCACAGCCACGATCACGGTGACCTTCCCGGGCACCGATCGGCCGCTCACAGGGGCCTCGGTGCTCTTGGGCCTCAGCAACGCCACTTTCGACGGCACCTCAGGTTCCTCGACACTGCTTGTCACCACCGATGCACAAGGGTCGGCAACAGTCCCGTTTACCGCGTCGTCGGCGGGGCCGAGCAGCGTCACGATCAATGCCATTGTCCGTGCTGGTCAACTTGGTCTCGAATTTCGTCGGCCCACCCAGCACGTCCTTGATGCGCAGTACATCGTGGCGGCACACGCTCCCACGGTGGTCACCCGCACCGACACCTTCGCTGTCGACGCCCCGGCGCCGAGCACCGGGACAATCTCGATCGCCAAGACGGGCGATGACACTGCCTACTTTCCGATTGACGGCGCAGAGTTCGACATCATGAACGGCTCGGCAGTGCTCGACACCCTCGTCACAAAGACCGATGGCACCGCCGGACCATCTGGACCACTTCCCGTCGGAACGTATGTCGTCCACGAGGCAGTGGCGCCTCCCGGCTACGCCCCGGCCCCGGATCAGATCGTGACGGTCACCGCTGATCACAACACAGTGGTGGCGTTCACGGGTCCTGCAGGCGACTTCATCATCCCGGCAACCGCCACACTTCGCAAAGTCAACCTCCTCAATGGCAACCCCCTGGCCGGAGCACTCCTTCACCTTCGATACGACCCGGTCGGCGATGGCATCTTCAATGTCGATCTCGGCACCTGCACCACCGATGACCATGGGAACTGCACACCCGTGGGCAACGACGGCACCGGCCTGCTCCCGGGGCGCTACGAAGTCATCGAGGATGCTCCGCCTCCTGGCTACGCCCCGGACCCCGTCGGGGCTCGTCATGTCGAACTCGCCCCCGGCCAGGACGCCACCATCACCTTCGAGGATCCTCCGTTGGTCAACCAATCGTTCTTGAAGACTGTGAGCGGCAACGTTGATCCAGCAATGGCAATTCTCTCTGGGGCAACCTTTGTCATCAGTACGCCCGAAGGCGCACTCGTGACCTCGTGCACCACCGACGTCGACGGACGGTGCACCACTCCGGCGCTCCTCACCGCCATGGACCACTACTGCTGGAGCGAGACAGCGGTTCCACCCGGTCTCATCGGCGGAGCACATGGGTGCTTCGACGCAGCGGGGGCGTCGCCGCCGATACCGATCGTGGTGACGAACCCGGGGCGATGGGTCCAGATCAAGGCCACCAAGGTAGACGAGGCATCTCCGAGTCACACAGTGCCAGGCGGGACGTTTGATCTCTATCGGATGGATGACGGTGCCGGGCCATCGAGCCCCCATGGACCTCTCGATGCTCGAGTGATTGATGGAGGCACGTGGGTGGCACGTGCCGACGGCGATACCCACGGCACGGCACACTTCGCTTTCCAGTTTCCTGATTTCGCCTACTGCGTGATCGAGCACCACGCTCCCGAGGGATATGTCCTCGACCAGACGCCCCGCTGCACTGAAGTCCTCGATGGCGTTGTCAGCTCGCCGCCGACGACTGTGCGGGTTCTGGTCCCCAACCGCGAGCAGTTCACCGATCTCTTCGTCGCCAAGCGCAACGCCTCCAATCCTGGCCAAGGAGTCCCCGGCGCCCTCTATGACCTCTACGTTGTGGGCACTCCGCCTCCGTCGACCCCGGTGACGCCTGATATCGGCGCTGCCGTTGAACCAACACTGCACTGGTACGCATCGGGCACCACCGATGCCCAAGGCCACCTTGGATTCTCCGTTCCCGTGGGTCATGCCTGGTGCATTCGAGAGCGCATCTCTCCAGATGGCTACGACCTTGATCCGGCGTTGCGCTGCACGGGGACCATCTCGGCGGCCAGCGAGGACCCCGTCAGGACAGTGGCGGTCGACGAGCGGCGCAGCACGGTGGTGATCAACGCCTACAAATTCAACACCGACCGTCCGGGGACCGGAATTCCTGGAGCCACCTATGCGCTCTTCGTCAACGGAGCCATGCCCGATGGTTTTCAAGGACCTCTCCCTCCGTCAGGACTCGTGGTTCCCAACGCGATGTCTCTCTTCGCCATCGGAACCACTGATGCCGACGGGCATTTGTCCTTCACCGTGCCCGCGGGCAGCGCATGGTGCCTGCGGGAGCTCAGCGCTCCGTCTGAGTACCTCGTCGACCCCGGTCTGCATTGCACAGCGATACTCACGACCTCCTCGACGACCCCCGATCTCTCAATCGCTCTCCCCGAGGTCCATCGTGATCTCCTGGCCGATACCGGAGGACCCACGCCTCTCGGCCTCGGACTCGGCCTGACTGCTGTCGGTCTCGCAGCCCTCAGGCTCTCCCGTCGGCGACGCATCTAACGCAGAACAGCCCCGCTCGAGTGGCGATGGCATGATCGGAAGGTGCAGATGACCAGGAATCGAGCCAAGGGCCAGTGAGCTCCGCGCCGCGTGGCTTCGATCGGCTGGCCCAAATGATCGCCGAGCAGGTGGTGGGTCGCGTGGTCGAAGCGATCGATATCGACGCACTGGTCCAACAGGTCGACATTGATGCCCTGGTCGCCCGGGTCGACGTCGATGGGCTTCTTGAGCGAGTCGATGTCGAACGCGTGATCGAGCGCATTGACGTCAATGGGGTGGTGGCCCGCGTCGACGTCGCCGAACTCATCGACGCCATCGATGTCGAGGCCATCGTCAGCCGCGTCGACGTCCAAGCAATTGTTGACCGGATCGATGTCGGCGCATTGGTGGATCGAATCGATGTCGACCGGATCATGGATCGGATCGATGTCCAAGAAATCGCCAACCGGATCGACGTTGACGCCCTAGTCGAACAGACCGAATTGGGATCGATCATCGCTCGCTCAACCTCTGGCGTGCTCACCGAGGGTCTCGATCTGATCCGAAGCCAAGGGGTTGGCCTCGACGACTTCGTGAACCGGTGGGTGAATCGAGCGATGCGCCGACACGGCGAACAGCCCGTGGGGCCGCCGCTCCTCATCCCCGCCGCTGGAGCGCTTCCGGCGTCGACCTCGTCCCTCGAGCAAGCCAAAGACCACGCCTCGTGAGGAATCCCCGAGGCTCAGTCTCTCGTCAGGGGAACTATGCCGGCGCCATTAGCCGCCTTGTCGCCTTCGCCGCTGATGTCGCCATTGCTTGGGCGACGCTGCTGTTCCTCGTCGGCGTTGTCTCCGCCACGATCACCTTTCTCACCGGGAGGAGCATCGATTTTCGGTCGCTCCACCTGTTGGCCATCGTTGTGGTCGTCGTCTGGAGCCTGATCTACTTCAGTTACCAATGGGCCCTCAGTGGCAAGACCGTTGGGATGGCGCTCTTCGGCCTCCGTGTCGTGACCGCCGAGGGCGGCGGCATCCGAAGTCGGCAAGCCGTCACGAGGACCCTCGCCCTCCCGTTCAGCATTGCGATAGCCGGCCTTGGTCTGTTCGGGATCGTGTTTCGTATCGACCACAGGGGCTGGCACGACCGCCTTGCGGGGACGTGTGTCGTCTACGACTGGGATGCTCGAGCCGCCAGGCTTCGGTGGCTGGCCCGACAGCATGACCTGGCCGAGGCTGGTCAGTCCCGATCTGCTCAGTGAGCAACTTGACAGCCCATGATCGGCCAGTTCGGGCTGGGCTTCCCGTCGTTGCTCGATGGTGGGTGCTGGCGGTCACGATCTATCTGGGTCTCGGCATCGCTGTTATGGCCAATGCGTGGAGTGCTGGGTTCACCGACCACACCGTCACCCCTTCGGGCGATCCCGCCCTCCTCATCTGGTCACTCTCCTACGCGGCCAAGGGCGTGGCATCGCTCAACCTGCCGCTCACCACCCCGCTGCTCTTTCACCCCACCGGTTTCAACCTTCTCGCCAACACCACCTCTCTCGGACTTGGGGTCCCCCTTACCCCTCTGACCTGGATCATCGGGCCGGTGGGAACGATGAATGTGATCCTCACGGTCGCCCCCTGCGCCTCTGGAGCCGCGCTCATCGCCGCCCTCCGACGACACGGGACCTGGTGGCCGGCGGCGATCGCCGCTGGAGGGCTCTGGGGATTCAGCCCCTTCGTTCTTTACGGCATCGACCTCGGATGGCTGATGACCATCGTTGCCGTGGGTCCACCGCTGCTCTGGCTCACGATGCACGAACTGTTGGTCGCTCGGCGATGGAGGCCGAGCCTGACGGGCGCAGCCATCAGCCTCGTCTTGGTCTGGCAATTTTGGATCGGATCGGAGGTTCTCGCCATCACCTGTACCGTCGGCGCCTTCGTGGCGCTCGCCGTCCTCATCGCCCAGCTCATTTCGGCCGATGACCGCCGACAGGTCGGCCGCCACGTAGGCGTCGGCCTCGCCGTCGGAGCCCTCCTGATGACCGTTCTCCTCGCGTATCCCGTGGCGTGGGCCCTCGCTGGCGATGCCCATCTTGATGCGTGGGTCTGGCCAGCGCTGTTCTTCGCATTCAACACGGTCCATCTG
>JBAXAR010000030.1:0-19847 GCA_037142475.1 Actinomycetes bacterium | reverse complement strand
CAGCCCTACAAGGCCCTGATCCCGATCAACATCATCGAAGAGATCACGAAGCCAATCACCCTGACCTTCCGACTCTTCGGAAACATTTTCTCCGGCGGCCTCATGGTCGTCGTCATGGCAACGCTGCTTCCTTGGTACGGATCACTGATCGGTCAGCTGATCTGGAAGCCGTTCGACATGGCAATCGGCCTTATCCAGGCCTTCATCTTCGCCCTTCTCACCGTCCTCTACTTCGGCATGGCCATGAGCCATGAGGAACACTGAGCACCTGAGTCGGACGAAACCAAGATCTATCGAAGTTCCCATCACACAGGAGGAAAGAAATGGCAGCAGGCACGCAGGCAGATGCAATCCGGACCGCCGGTGCGCTGATCGGTGGCGGACTCGCCCTCGGCGGCGGGGCCATTGGCGCAGCAATCGGTGACGGCCTGGCAGGAAGCCAGACCATCGCGGCGATCGCTCGTCAGCCCGAGATCGAGAACAAGGCCCGTACGTACTTCTTCTTGACCGTTGGTCTGGCAGAGGCGATGTACTTCATCAACCTTCTGTTCATGGTTGTGTTCATTTACGTCTTCAAGGCTCAGTAGTTCCCAAAGCCATCCCGGGTCAGCGCAGTGATGCTGGCTTGTCGTGACGTATGACCACCGGACAATGACCGGAGACCACTCCATGCAAATAGCAGCAATGTTTCTTCTTCCGAACGGGACGTTCATCGTTGAACTCGTCATCCTGTTCGTCATCTTGTTCCTGACGACCAAGTTCATCTTGCCGCCCCTCAACAGGGCGATGGATGAGCGTCAGGCTGACATCCGTAACTCACTCGAAGCCGCTGAGGCGGCTCGAGCTGACGCGGCCGCCGGTGATGACGAGCGCAAGGCGATTCTCGATGAGGGCCGCGTCAACGCGCGAGAGATCGTGGCGGAAGCGCAGACTGCTGCTGATGAGGAGAAGGCCGCCGCCACAGCACGCGGCCAGGCTGAGTACGACACGATCGTCTCGGCAGCCGATGTCGAGGTCAACGCTGCTCGGTCGAAGGCAATCACCGACGCAGTCCCCCAGCTCGGCACCATCGTGATGGGTGTCGTCGAGCGGGTCATCGGACGCCAAGTGGACATGGCCGCTCACCAGGGCCTCCTTGACGAGGCGACGGACAAACTTCTTTCGACAGCGGGGTCAACCTCATGAATTCTGAGCAGTTGACGTCGCTGGCCGTCGAGTCCGTTGTCCTTCTTGTCATCGTCTTGTTGGTCAAGAAGTATGTCTGGCCGATGCTGATCACCGGCATGAACGCCCGCCAGCTCGAGATCGAGACAGCATTGGCGTCTGCCGCCAGCGCCCTTGAGGACGCTGCGTCGGCGGAGGACGAACTCAGGCTCTCGCTTGAGGATGCTCGGAACCAAGCTGTCGATTTCCTCACACAGGCAAAGACCACCGCAGAGCGGATCCGAGGCGAGTCTTCGGCCCGAGCGCAAGGCGAGTACGACCGCATCGTGGCGAGCGCCCAATCAGAAGTCACCGTCGCTCGCCAGCGTGCGGTCGACGAGGCGACGGCGCAGTTGAGTGGCGTCGTGATGGAGGTCGTCGAGCAGGTCATCGCCAGAGAAGTCGATGCTGCAGCGCACGAGTCCCTTATCGACGAGGCTGTCGGAGCACTCAGTGCGACCGCGCCGATCATTGAAAGGGGCGAGCGATGATGAACTCTTCCCTTCAGGGCTACGCAGCCGCCATTATCGCCGAGCTCGATGCATCGAACCTCGCCACCGTCACCGCTGAGCTGGCCCAGTTGGACGCCACGATGGCGGCGAACCGGGACCTCCGGGCTGCCATGACCGACACGTCGGTGACCGGTGTGGCACGCCGAGCCGTCCTCACGCAGGTCCTGAGCGGGAAGGTGTCTGCACCCACCGTGCGGCTTGCCGGGAATGCAGCTCTGGTGAGCAATGCTCAGGATGTTCCCGCAGCGATCTCCTTCCTGGCCCAGCGGGCCCGCGAAGCTGATCGTGATGGTGGCTACGACGAGCCGACCCTCTCGGTGACCGGCGCCCGCCAGCGGGTTGGCGGTTTCGCCAGTGCCACCTTCGAGGATCTCGACAACAGTGACCTCGAGGGCATCGAAGAAGAACTCTTCCGATTCGCCCGCACCGTTGAAGCGACCCCTGAGCTTCGCCGAGCCATGATCGACCGAGACCTCCCCGTCAACCGACGTCAGGGCATCATCGAGGCTCTCGTCGGTTCAAAGGCATCGCCATCGACGACAAAGTTGCTCAAGTACGTGGTCGCCGGTGGTCGAGCCCGAGACGTGGTGGGCACCGTCGACTGGTTGGTCGACCAAGCAGCGAAGGCCCGTGGGTGGCGAGTTGCCAAAGTCCGGACGGGCAAGCCCCTCGCCGAGGCACAGGCTGATCGCTTGCGGACCTCGCTTTCGAGGGTCTCAGGCCACCCGGTGGAGTTGCAGGTCACCGACGACGTCACGTTGCTCGGTGGAGTCCGGATCGAGGTGGGTGACCTCCTCGTTGACGCCACAGCCCGCGGGCGACTCGAGCAGCTCCGAGAGCACCTCGAAGCCGATCACCGCACATTTCAGAAGAACGACTGAGTCCAAAGACAACATGAAGGAGTCGACATGGCAGAGCTGACGATCAGCGCCAACGAGATCACCGAGGCGCTCAAGGCGAACGTCTCTGACTACACGCCCGAGGTGGGTGCCGAGCAGGTCGGCCGCATCGTCGAGGTTGCTGACGGCATCGCACGCGTGTCGGGCCTCCCCGGCGCAGCGGTCAACGAGCTCCTCGAGTTTGAGGATGGGACGCTTGGTCTCGCCATGAACCTCGACGAGGACACCGTGGGTGCGGTCGTCCTCGGAGCGGTCGAAGCCCTCGAAGAGGACCAGATCGTTCGGGCCACCGGGAACATCCTGTCGATCCCGTGCGGTGACGAACTGCTTGGACGAGTGATCAATGCCCTCGGCGAGCCAATCGATGGCAAGGGCCCGATCAACGCCGCTCAGACTCGCCGGATGGAGATCCAGGCTCCTGGCATCATCGGCCGCCAGCCGGTCGAGCAGCCCCTGCAGACGGGAATCAAGGCGATTGACGCCATGACCCCGATCGGCCGTGGACAGCGTGAGCTCATCATTGGTGACCGCAAGACCGGGAAGACCACGGTCGCCATCGACACGATCCTGAACCAGAAGGGTCAGGGCGTGAAGTGCATCTACGTGGCGATCGGTCAGAAGAACTCCTCGGTGGCCCAGACGGTCAAGACCCTCGAGGACGCAGGCGCCATGGAGTACACCGTGGTGGTCATCGCCTCGGCCGGGGACCCGGCACCGTTCAAGTTCCTCGCCCCCTTCGCCGGCTGTGCTCTTGGCCAGCACTGGATGGAGAACAGCGGCCACGCCCTCGTGGTCTACGACGACCTTTCGAAGCAGGCTGAGGCCTACCGCCAGCTGTCGCTTCTTCTGCGTCGCCCGCCGGGCCGTGAGGCATACCCGGGTGATGTGTTCTACCTCCACAGCCGCCTGCTTGAGCGTGCTGCGAAGCTCTCCGACGCCCTTGGTGGCGGTTCGCTGACGGCGCTTCCGATTATCGAGACCAAGGCCGGCGACATCTCGGCCTACATCCCGACCAACGTGATCTCGATCACCGATGGCCAGGTGTTCCTTGAGACGGACCTCTTCTACTCAGGTGTGCGACCCGCGATCAACGTCGGAAACTCGGTCTCCCGAGTCGGTGGAGCTGCTCAGATCAAGGCGATGAAGTCGGTCGCCGGAACCCTGAAGCTCGACCTCGCTCAGTTCCGTGACCTCGAGAGCTTTGCCACCTTCGGCTCTGAGCTCGACGAAGCATCACAGTCACAGCTTGACCGGGGGTACCGCCTCACCGAGCTGCTGAAGCAGCCTCTGAACGCACCGGTTCCTGTTGAGGAGCAGGTCATCGTGATCTACGCCGGCACCAAGGGCTGGGCAGACACCGTTCCCGTCCCTCAGGTGATTCGCTTTGAGGCGGAACTTCGGGCGTACTTCCGTGCCAACCACGCCGAGATGATCGAGGAGATCCGTTCGACCGGGAAGCTTCCTGACACATCGACAATCGACGCCGCACTCACCAGCTTCCTCGCTGGATTCGACACCGGCGCCTGATCTCAGTGAACGCAACAACGACGACGAGAGGGGAGGTGTAGCGAGATGGCAGGTGGACAGGAACGTGTGCTTCGACGGCGCATCAAGAGCGTTCAGGCAACACGCAAGATTACGAAGGCCATGGAGCTGATCGCTGCATCCCAGATTGCTCGGGCCCAGAGCCGCATCGCGGCGAATCGGCCCTATCGCGACGGTATGGCGAAGATCATCGTCGAGGCTGCCAAGGGTGACACCAACGCTGCTCGCAAGATGCTCGGAACGCCCGACAAGGTAGATAAGGCGGTGGTCGTGGCCATCGTCGGTGACCGTGGCTTGTCTGGCGCCTACAACTCGTCGGTCCTCAAGGCCACCGAGCGCCTTATTGTCTCGCTGAAAGCTGACGGTACCGAGGTTCACCTCGTCGTGGTCGGCAAGAAGGCCGGGCCGTACTTCAGGTTCCGAGGCCAAGACGTCGAGGCGACCTACCAGGGATTTGCCGACCGCCCCGAGTTCTCAGACGCTCAGGCAGTGGCGTTCGCTGCCGCTGCGCCGTTCATCAGCGGCGATGCACAGCAGGTTCTTCTGGTCTCGACTCGCTTCGCCTCGGCCAGTAACCAGCAGGTGGAGACCCGTCAGTTGCTGCCGCTCGTTGACCCGAGAGGCGAGACCGAGGACGCAGATGAAGTTCGCCACGAGCTCATCGGGTACACCGAGTTTGAGCCCGAGGCCGAGCAACTGCTCGCCGACCTCGCGCCGAAGGCACTTGAGAGCGAGGTCTTCACGGCCCTCCTCGAAGGTTCTGCCGCATTCCACACCTCGCAGCAGCGGGCAATGGCCGCTGCCACCGAGAATGCAGATGATCTTGCCCAGACGCTCTCCCGGATTATGAACCGGGCCCGTCAGGACGCAATCACCACCGAAATCATGGAGATCGTGGGCGGCGCTGAAGCGCTGCGCCAGGACTAGAAGGAGCAAGAATGACTGTCGCCCCAGAGACGCAAAAGCTTGAGGATGGTCGCGTCGTCGCCATCGCCGGACCGGTTGTGGACGTCGAGTTCCCGCCTCACGCGCTTCCCGAGATCAACCATGCCGTCGAGATGGATCTCGAACTCGACGGCAAGCGCATGACGGTGACCGCTGAGGTCGCCCAGCAGATCGGCGATGGCCGAGTCCGCTGCGTGTGCATGGCGCCCACTGACGGTCTGGTGCGTGGAGCCCCGGTCCGTAACACCGGACGAGGCATCTCGGTGCCGGTCGGAGACGTTGTTCTCGGACACGTGTTCAATGTCCTCGGTGAGCCTCTCGACACCGCCGACATCGGCGAGGTCAAGGAGCGTTGGGAAATCCACCGCAATGCGCCGGCCTTCGACCAGCTTGAGCAGAGCGCGAACATGCTCGAGACAGGCATCAAGGTCATCGACCTCCTCGAGCCCTACGTCCAAGGTGGAAAGATCGGCCTGTTCGGCGGTGCCGGCGTGGGAAAGACTGTGCTCATCCAGGAAATGATTAACCGGGTTGCCTCGCAGCACGGTGGTGTGTCGGTGTTCGCCGGCGTCGGAGAGCGCACCCGTGAGGGAACGGACCTGTGGATCGAGATGGCCGAGTCCGGCGTGCTCGAAAAGGTCGCCCTCGTCTACGGACAGATGGACGAGCCTCCGGGCGTGCGTATGCGGGTTGCCTTGGCCGCCTTGACGATGGCGGAGTACTTCCGTGACGTCCAGAACCAGGACGTGCTGCTGTTCGTCGACAACATCTTCCGATTCGTCCAGGCGGGCTCTGAGGTCTCCACCCTGCTCGGTCGTATGCCGTCTGCAGTGGGCTACCAGCCGACACTCGCTGACGAGATGGGCGAGCTCCAAGAGCGGATCACCTCAACCCGAGGGAAGTCGATCACCTCGCTGCAGGCCGTGTACGTCCCTGCTGACGACTACACCGACCCAGCTCCGTTCACGACGTTCACCCACCTTGACGCCACGACGGAACTTTCCCGTCAGATCGCTGCTCTGGGTATCTACCCCGCGGTGGACCCACTGGCTTCAACGTCGAACATCCTCGCCCCTGAAATTGTCGGCGAGCGTCACTACAACGTTGCTCGTCAGGTCCAAGAGGTGCTCCAGCGTTCACGTGAACTCCAGGACATCATCGCCATCCTCGGTATGGACGAGCTTTCTGAAGAGGACCGGACGATCGTGCAGCGGGCACGAAAGATCCAACGGTTCCTTTCGCAGCCGTTCTTCGTCGCCGAAGTCTTTACTGGTCTCCCGGGCGTGTTCACGCCCATTGAGGAGACTGTCGAGTCCTTTGAGGCCCTCATTAAGGGTGAGCTTGACGCGATCCCCGAGCAGGCATTCCTCAACGTCGGCGGTGTCGAGTCAGTCCTCGCCAAGGCTCACGCCATGGAGAAGGAGAACTCCTGATGGCCGAGCACGCCCTGGGCGTCGAGGTCGTTACTCCCGAAGCGGCGCTGTTCTCCGGCGTGGCAGTTTCGGTGGTTACCGCCACCTCAGAGGGCGACCTCACCGTTATGGCTGATCACGCCGAGCTCATCGGTGACGTGGTGCCTGGCGTTGTCAAGATCGAGACGCCCGATGGGGAGACTGTTGAAATCTTGGTGCACGGTGGATTCCTCCAAGTGACCACGGCACCTGGTGCTGCCCTCGGCCTGGTCGAAGGTGTCAGCGAGACTGACCGGACCACCAGAACCACCATCCTGGCTGGCGTCGCTGAGCTCATCGTCGAAATCGATGTCGCCGCTGCTCAGGAGGCGAAGGCCCTCGCTGAGGCCCGACTTCTCGAGATCCGTGCGGCCCACCGGCCCGACGAGCACGCCGAGATGACCGATGGCTATCTTGAGTTGGCTCGCGCTGAGGCTGAACTGGCCATGGCGGAGTTGCGCGTGGCAACCAGTCGACCGTTGGGAATGAGCTGATTCATCTCAGGCTGTGATTCGATCACCCCAGCGTTGCTGAGGGTGATCGAAACATCATCAGAACTCGATTGCCGAGAACTCTGAGAGCTTCGAGAGGCGGTGCACGGCGTCGATCTTGCGCCACGTGCCAGAACGTGAGCGCATGACCAGCGACTGGGTCGTCGCCCCATTCTCGTTGAACCGAACGCCCTGAAGAAGCTCCCCATCGGTGATTCCGGTGGCGGAGAAGAAGCAGTTGTCGCCTGCCACAAGATCATCAGTGGTCAGGACCTTGTCGAGGTCGTAGCCGAGCTCGATCGCAGCGGCCCTCTCGACCTCATCGCGGGGCCAGAGGCGACCTTGAATCTCACCACCGAGTGACTTGAGGGCGGCGGCAGCGATGACGCCCTCGGGCGTGCCGCCGATGCCGAAGAGGATGTCGGCTCCGGAGTTCGGCCAACCAGTTTGGATTGCCCCTGCCACGTCACCGTCAGTGATGAGCCGGACGCGAGCGCCAGCGTCGCGGACTTCGCCGATGAGTTCGTCATGGCGAGGCCGATCGAGAATCACGGCAGTGAGATCTCGGACTGGCTGGCCGAGACGCTTGCTCAGCGCCTTGAGGTTTTCGGTAGGGGTCGCGGCGATATCGATGCATCCAACGGCCTTCGGACCGACTGCGATCTTCTCCATGTAGACGCACGGCCCCGGGTCGAACATGGTTCCCCGCTCTGAGACGGCAATGACGGCAAGCGCACCGCCACGGCCTTTCGCCGTAAGGGTGGTGCCATCGATCGGATCTACGGCGATGTCGCACTCGGGCGGCGAGCCGTCGCCGATGCGCTCACCATTGAAGAGCATGGGCGCTTCATCCTTCTCGCCCTCACCGATAACAACCACACCATCCATCTGCACGCTTTGCAGGACAATGCGCATGGCCTCGACGGCTGCGCCGTCGGCACCGTTCTTGTCACCACGCCCCATAAAGCGGCCAGCAGCCATGGCGGCGGCTTCGGTGACTCGGACGAGCTCGAGAGCGAGGTTGCGGTCAGGATTTTGAGGTTTGCGTTCCACGAGGGCAGGCTAGCGCAGCAACCCGGATGACGACCTGCGAACCGGGGGGTTTCGAGGAGGGTCAAAGGAGTGGCCATCGACGGGCCATAATCGTCCCTGTGGATCGAATCGTCGTCGCACCGGGATCACCACTGGCTGGCAAGGTGCTCGCAGGTGGTGCCAAGAACTCCGTCTTGAAGCTCATGGCCGCCTGTCTGCTGGCGGAGGGGACACACGTCCTCGAGAATGTGCCGCAGATCACGGACGTCGACATCATGGCCGAAGTGCTTCGCTCCCTCGGTTGTGGGGTGGAACGGACTCAAGACCGACGCCTGGTGATCGAGACCCCGGCCGTTGACGCAATCATCCCAGAGGCGCCCTACGAGCTCGTTGAGAAGATGCGGGCGTCGATTGTGGTGTTGGGACCGCTGTTGGCCCGCTGCGGCCGAGCGCGGGTCTCGATGCCTGGCGGCGACGACTTTGGAAGTCGGCCGATTGACATCCATCTTGCAGGGATGACGTCGATGGGGGCGGTGTTCGAGACGACGCACGGCTACGTCGAAGGTCAGGTCACTGACTCGACCGGACGCCTTGTCGGTGCGCACCTGGTGCTCGAGTATCCGAGCCACACGGCGACGGACAATCTGCTCATGGCCGCCGTGTTGGCGAAGGGAACCACGGTGATCGACAACGCAGCGCGTGAACCAGAGGTGGGTGATCTCGCTGCGATGCTCAATGAGATGGGCGCAGGGATCTCAGGAATTGGTACGTCCCGTCTCGTCGTCGAAGGGGTGGAATACCTTCGCCCGGTGACCCATCGAGTGATTGCCGACCGGGTCGTGGCCGCCACCTACCTGCTGGCACCAGCGCTTGCCGGTGGTTCTGTCACGGTTGCCGACGGTCGACCTGAGCACATGACGATGCTGTTGTCGAAGATTGAGGCGATGGGCATGGCGGTGAGCTTTGACGCTGACGGACTCACTGTCTCGTCGCAGGGCCGGATCACGGCGGTTGATCTCGCAACGCTCCCGTATCCGGGAGTGGCCACCGATTACAAACCATTCTTGGTGACGGCCCTGAGTGTGGCCGACGGCGTCTCGATCGTCTCTGAGAATCTCTTCGAGGGCCGATTTCGCTACGTCGACGAGTTGCGACGTATGGGGGCAGACATCAGGACCGAGGGCCACCATGCAGTAGTCCGAGGCGTGAACCGGCTCTCCGGGGCGCCTGTGAGGGCTCCTGATATCCGAGCGGGAGCAGCGTTAGTCCTCGCTGGTCTCGCTGCTGATGGCGAGACCGTCATCGCTGGCGTCGATCACATCGAGAGGGGCTACGACGATCTTGTCGGGACCCTCCAAAGTCTGGGAGCCTCTGTCACATGGCAATGACCACCACCCCGCTGAGCCGAGATCCAGCCGAACTCATTACGGCTGCCCGAGCCGGGAGCCGTGTCGCTCTGGCTCGCCTTCTGACCATGGTCGAGCGAGGTGGATCGGAGTCCCAAGCCGTGGCCGCTCTGGCGTATGCGGCGCAGCCGCCCTATTCGGTGGGCCTTACTGGGGCGCCCGGGGCGGGAAAATCGACCCTGACCGATCGGCTCATTTCAGCGGCGCGTGCTGGATGGCCAGCCGTCGAGGGCGCATCGAGCGAACCGATCGATCAGGTGGCGGTCCTCGCCATTGACCCTTCGTCTCCGTTCACCGGCGGGGCGATCCTCGGTGACCGGATTCGGATGCAGGACCACGCGACTGACCCGAGTGTGTTCATTCGCTCAATGGCAACGAGAGGTCACCTTGGAGGCCTCTCGCTCGCTGTTCCCGAGGCAGTCCGTCTTCTCGGAGCCACCGGCATGCCGGCAGTGCTGATCGAGACAGTGGGCGTCGGGCAAATGGAGGTTGAGGTGGCCTCAGCAGCCGACACGACTGTGGTCGTGGTGAACCCCGGATGGGGCGACTCCATGCAGGCCAACAAAGCCGGCCTCCTCGAGATCGCCGACATTTTTGTTATCAACAAGGCGGACCGACCCGGCGTACGCGAGGCCCGACGCGACCTCGACCAGATGCTCGACCTCTCTCAACTCTGTGCGTGGCGGCCGCCGATCCTCGAGACCGTGGCACAAGACGGACGAGGCGTCACTGAGATGTGGGAGACCGTCGCCGAACACCGAGCGCACCTGGTGTCCACTGGGGAGCTTGAGGTCCGCCGTGCGCGCCGCCTGACCGAGGCACTGCGGAGGGTCATCGCCGCTCGGTTGGCCGAGAGGGTCGAGCAGGTGGCTGACGGGGCGACCTTCCAAGATCAGGTGGCAGAGCTCGTGGCTGGTCGCACTGATCCCTATCGGGCTGCCGAGGTTCTCCTCGATCGTTGACTCGCTTGAATCAGCGAGCCAGCGTTGACTTCAGGTCTCCTGCAGCGAGTTCGGGCGGCACAATGTTGATTGCCACACCAGTACCCATCTCGAAGCCGGCCCTTGTGGTGGCCTTGGGTACGACGTGGAGATGCCAGTGGAAAGGCTCGCCGACTTGGTAGGGCGAGGAGTGGAACACCAAGTTGTAGGCGACGTCGCCGATGGCGTTCACCAGCGCTTCGAGGGCTGTGCGGATAGCCAGGCCCACGGCGTCGGCTTCTTCATCGGAGGCCAGGTGAAGGTGGGGCCCATGGTGGCGAGGCAGGATCAGCATCTCGTAGGGAACACTTGACCAGTAGGGGCAGAGGACGACGACGTGGTCGTCGGCGTAGACCACTCGCTCTTGGACTGACTCCTCGGCTTCGATGGTGGTGCACAGCAGGCAGCGCCCTGTGAAGCGGGCAAAGCGCGCCTGCTCCTCGGCGACCTCGCGAGGGACGAAGCTCATGGCGAGGAGTTGGCCGTGGGGGTGTTCGACGGATGCGCCGGCTTCCCGACCGGCGTTCACGATTGCCTGGGAATACCGAAGGTGCTCCTCGCTGGCGTGCATCGCCATCCGGTCACGGATGGTTCGCATCACGAGAGCCGCTTGAGCCTCAGAGAGATCAGGCCAGGCATCGGCATGGTCGGGGGAGAGGACGAGAACCTCGTGGATCCCCCCAGCTGAACCGGTGGTGAAGACCGGACCGCGATTCTCAACGACGAATGGCTCTGCTCCGTCGAAGGCCGGGTACTTGTTCGGGATGACCCTTACGGTCCAATTACCGACATCATCGAAGCGGATCAGTGATGGTGGTGAGTCCTCTTCGTGGCCAGGACAGAACGGACAGGGCTTGAGCGGCTCATGTTCAAGCCGTTGTGCGTGGAGGACGAACGCATCGGGTCGCTGTGCCCGAGCCGATGAGATAACGACCCATCGTCCCGACAGCGGATCAAGCCGCATCTCGGTCATCGGATCTTTCCTGTAGTGCTCATGCGTCCCTCATCTCGGCACTCTTGAGCGTATCGCCCGGCCGTCCACCGGTGGCGACGCCTCGATCGCCAGAGAGCGCCGCCGCCTTTGCAGATCCACGAAACATCCTGACGATACCCATCCTTCGAACGTTTTGTTCGAGGAACCAGCTGCTCGTCAGGGCCCCACACCTTGGCGGTACCGATGCGCCGGTCTGCGACATGATGGTACTCATGAGCCTTGCAGCGTCTGCCCCACCGTCGGCCTCCTTCGACGTCATGCTGCTTGCGCACTGCGGGGCGACGGTGGCCACGATCGTGAGCATGGCGGCTGGCTATGTGGCGGCAATGGCGATCGGCAGAACCAGCACAGGGACGATCTGGCCGGTGGCAGTGACCCGCTACTTCGTCCCCGGTCCTGATCTCGCCGCCCGGGCGATCTATCTGATCCCGATCACCGGGGGTGGCCTGGTGGGCCTTGGGCGAGGGAACTTTGAGTTTGGTGACCTCTTTGTCGTGATTGGAGCCCTCATCTGGCTGGCTGCGGTTGTGGCGGCGGAAACCTTGGTTATCGCTCCATCGAGGGAACTCAGAGTGCTCGTGAGTGGTAGTACGCACGTTGCAGACAGCGGGCGATCGAGGGCTCTGGCGGCCCGATTGCGCTGGGGCGTCGACCTTGTCGTCGTGCTGCTCGTGGCGGCAACAGTGGTGATGGTCGCACAGCCATAAGGAGCCGTGGTCCAATGACCGACTCAGCCCTGCGGATTCACGACTTTCAAGGATGCGATGAGCGAGCGCGCTTCTTCGGTGCGTCCCCGAGCCACGAGATCGACAACATCGCCGACGACATCGCCGAACCCGACATCTTCAGTGGAAATCCCTCGGTCTCTCAGTGAGGCACGACCTTCGGCAAGGACCGTGGCGGCAATCTCGAGGTCGGCCGGCAGGGAGGCTTCGATGCGGCGCCGTAGCCAAGCCGAGAGAGCCGGACTAGCTCCGGTGGTGGAGACGGCAACGATCACCGGGCCTCGACGAGCCACCGACGGCAGCAGGACGTTGCAGTTCACCGGGTCGTCAGCGGCGTTGATGAGGCGGCCAGCCGCCTTGGCGTCCGCGCTCACCGCACCGTCAACGGCCGGATCGCCGGTCGCGCTTGTGATGAAGGCGTACCCCGCGGCTTCGCCTGGACGGTAGAGGCGACGTTCGATTCGGAGAGCACTCTCGGCCTCAAGCTTTTCGAGAGCCGGGCAGATCTCTGGCGCCACCACGGTGATGTCTGCTCGAGCCGTGACGAGTCCGCCAACTTTGTAGGAGGCGATCACGCCACCACCCACAACGAGACAGGGCTGGTCGACGAGATCCAAAATGACGGGAAATCCGACCTCCGCCATGGGTTAGCTCTTTTCGAGGAGGGCCGGCGGACCGACTATCCCCGCCGCTGCGGTAGTGGTGGCCTCGTCGGTAAGGACGACACTTCGCCTGATCCTGCTGGGTTGATGCGTGTGGACCGTAAAGGGCGACATGGTTTCGATCGTCACCACGCCGATCTCGCTGAGGGCAATCTCTGTGGAGCCGCCCAACAGGAGGTCGTTGAGATCCGGTCGTGAGGAGACGGTGGTCACTGCTCTCATGGTGAAGACGGCGGGCGCCTCAAAGAGATCGAGATGATCGATTCGATGTGGGGTGGGGGTCTGAGTGGTCAGTGGGTCATCCATTGTCAAGAGGTTCCGGCAGTACTGCGAAGCCAGGGGCGAGTTCGAGGAGGAGCGATTCCTCCAAATGGAGCAACCCAATTGTCGCAAAACCCGACTGGTTTTGTCAGGTATAGTAGTCACGCACGCAGCAGCGTGCCAGTAGATGTGAGAGTGACGTGAATCGAGGCAGCGTGGTCCCCCCCGGCATCCAAACGACAGAGCAGCTTCATGAGGAGTTGGCCGAACGGTCAGCGGCCTTCGAATCGGCCACCCCGGGCCAGATCGTGACCTGGGCCCACGACCGTTTTGGTGACGATCTAGTGATGGCGTGCTCCTTTCAGGACATCGTCCTCCTCGACATCGCCCTCGCAGTTGACCCACGGCTCGAGGTCATTTTCCTCGATACCGAGGCGCACTTTCCTGAGACACTCGAGTACGTCGAAACCGTTCGAAACCGCTACAACCTCAACCTGACCGTCACCCATCCCGCCGCTGACGCGGCCGGCACGCCCTGTGGCGCCGATGGCTGCTGCAGGGTACGAAAGGTTGGACCGCTGAAGCAGGCGGTGAGCGGGAGGGCGGCGTGGCTGACCTCGGTGAAGCGCGTGGACGCAGCAACTCGAGTTGCCACTCCAATCGTGTCGTGGGACGAGGCCTTTGGCCTCATCAAGATCAACCCCCTCGCGACATGGTCCGATGAGGACGTGGCGAGCTACGAGCGTGACCACGATCTTCCCATCCATCCGTTGATCCCACAGGGCTACTTGTCAATCGGGTGCGCTCCAACGACCCGGCCAGTGGCCCCAGGCGAGGACCCGCGATCTGGTCGCTGGGCCGACACTGACAAGATCGAATGTGGGCTCCACGAATGAGCCGGAACTTCGACGACGAGCGCTACGCCATGGAGACAAAAGGCTCTGAGCGATCCATGCGGTTCCTCCGCCCCTATCGTCACCTCAACGAGTTGAACCCGATCGAGCAGATGAAGCTCGACCGGCACCCCTTCGAAGTGGCCGAAGCCATTGTCTCGGAATACTCGTCCAAGGGAGTCGACGCCCTCATGGCCGTTCCTGGCGAAGTGGAGCGGCTCAAGTGGGTAGGGCTCTACCCTCAAAAGCAAGGCGGCGACGCCTTCATGATGCGAATCAAGGTCCCCGGCGGCGTCTTAACGGCGCCCCAGGTTCGCGAGATCGGGTTCGCTGCGGAAGCGTTCGCCGAGGGCCCCGAAGAGCACCCCCTCTTCGGGAACCGTTACGCCGACATCACCACTCGCCAGACCATCCAGCTCCACTGGCTGACCATGGCCGATATCCCTCGTATGTGGCAGCGGTTCGCCGCCGTCGGGCTCACCACCCTTCAGGCGTGTGGGGACTGCGCTCGAAACGTTACGTGTTGCCCGGTCAGCGGCGTCGACCGGAATGAGGTTGTCCCCGCCCTCCCCGTCGCACAAGCGATCTCTGACTTCTTCACTGGCAACCGTGAGTACGCCAACCTTCCCAGGAAGTTCAAGATCGCCATTGCCGGCTGCACTGAGGACTGCTCGAGAGTCGAGATCAACGACATCGGACTCTGGCCAGCCCGTCGTCGAGACGGCAGCATCGGATTCAACGTTCTTGCTGGTGGAGGCCTCTCTGACGGCGAACGCTTCGGATCAGACCTCGATATCTCGATTGCGCCCGAGCAGGCGGTGGAGCTGACGAGAGCAATCGCCCAAGTCTTCGGGGAGATCGGAAACCGCGAGCACCGTGGCCTCGCCCGGATGCGGTACCTCGTCCAAGAGCTGGGCCCCGAGGGATACCGGCAGGCTCTGGCTGATCGGGTCCGTTTCGAGCTCGAGCCAGCGGGTGAGGAACTGACCACGAGCTTCCGCGGCGACCATGTCGGCGTCCATCCTCAGGTCCAAGAGGGGCTGAACTACGTGGGTCTGAGCGTCCCGGTCGGCCGCGTCGCCGGTCGAGAGCTCATTGAGATGGCCCGCTTAGCTGAACTCTATGGCGATGGAACAATCCGCTTCGGCATTGATCAGAATGCCATCGTCAGCGGAATTCCGACCAACAAGGTTGATGCCTTCCTCGCCGAAGAACTCCTTGAACGCCTGTCACCCGACGCTGGGCCGTTCACTCGGGGGATCGTGACGTGCACCGGTAGTGAGTTTTGCCGGTACGCAATCGTCGAGACCAAGGAGCGGGCCGTTCGCTGGGCCGCCGATCTCGACAGCCGCCTCGCCGCCGCCGGTGTCCGCGACCTACCTCCCATCCGTACCCACTTCTCAGGCTGCTCTGCGAGTTGCGCACAGCCCCAGATCGGCGATATCGGTTTGCGGGGTGACACAGCCCACGTCGGGGATCGGATCGAAGAGGGTGTAGATATCGGTCTTGGCGGGACGCTCGGTCCTGAAGCGAGCTTCATTGATTGGATCTCGGGAGCAGTGCCGATCACGGCAGTCCCTGATGCCCTCGAGCGTGTGGCCACCAGCTTCGCCTCTGGCCGAGCGGCCGAGGAGTCGTTCGCAACCTGGGTACGCCGCACGTCGAATGACACACTTCGATCAATGATCGAGGAGAGGCAGGGATGAAGCGATTCCGACTTCGCGAAGAGATGAACGGGATCCCGGAACCTCCAGGCAAAACCTGGTTCTGGGAACTCGAGGCAGCGGTCATTGAGGCGGAACGGTGTATCCAATGTGGAACCTGCATCGCGGTATGCCCATCGAATTCGCTTGGCATCAACGAGATCACCTTCTTGCCAGAACTCGTCAAAATGTGCACGGGCTGCTCGTTGTGCTGGGACTTTTGTCCCCGGGGCGGGCTCCGCTACGAAGCAACGTGGCCGCCGTCGTCATTCATCGAGGAGGGTGACCCTGATGCCCCGGCCGAGGTGACCGAAGTGGTGGTTCGTAAGGATCCAGCCGACACCTACTTCACGTTGGCAGGTGGTCCTCCTGAGGCAGGCCTCGGACTTGTCCGTCAGTCCTATGCGGTTCGGGCCTCGAAGAAGAATGAGGCCGCTCAAGATGGTGGTGCCGTCACCGCCATCCTCAGCGCACTGCTCTCCGCGGGAGAAATCGACGGTGCCATCGTTGCTGCTCCGAGTGGCGACAAGGATGAGCCGTGGCGTGGTGTGGCCAAGGTTGTCACCACGCCGGCAGAGGTCACCGCCCTCGCCGGGAGTTTCTACAACCAGACCATGGCGCTCGCAGCCTTGGACCTCACGGGAATCGATCTTCCTCCGAACCCCCGCTTGGCGCTGGTCGGGACTGCGTGTGAAGTCCAAGGACTTCGTGCGATGCAGTCTCGCCACTGGAGTACTGGGGTGCATCGTGTCGAGGCGGTGGTGCTCACCATTGCGCTTCTCTGCACCAAGAGCTTTGACTATGAAGCCCTGATGCTCCGTGAGCTCCGCGAGGCGCGCGGGGTCGACCTTGACCGAGTCTCGAAAGTCGACGTCACGCGTGGCCGTCTCCTCGTTGAGTACCGCGACGGCCAGATGGCGGTCGATGAGCCCATCAAGTCGTTCCACTCCGCCGCCCTCAAGGGCTGCGACGAGTGTGCAGACTTCCTTGGTCGATCTGCAGACCTCTCGGTGGGGAGTGTCGGCTCGATGACGGGCTGGACCTCAGTGCTGATCCGCTCCGAGCGTGGAGAGAGGGCTTTCGACATCGCACGACGGGGGCTCGACCTTCGCGAGCTCGACGATCCAGCTGCTCTTGAACGGCTGGACAACCTCGATAAGCGAATCGCCGTGGGAGCACTCCAGCGGGCGCTCGACCCCTCGGCCCCGATGTTCATCGACTTCGAAGAGCACGTGGCGTCCTACGCCGGAAGTGACCGTCAGCCGGTCATGATCCGCCGATGACCACGACGGTGCGGCTGCACGCGCCCGATGAGCCAGTCTCGCTTGTTGCAACCTGGCGAGACAGGGCGTTCGATGGCCCCGGTTTTGACGCGGTGCTCCTTGGCGAGGACTCGATCTCCTCATGGCTCTGGTCGCGCTGGAGCGCAATCGCCGCCGATGGGGTGACGGGAGACGATCTCACCGAAGTCCTCACTGGATCACGTCGGGAAATCTGGCTCTGGCTGGTTGGCGAGCGAACATGGGCCCAGACAATGTCCATCGTGCTCGGGCGGCTTGACCGTCGGCGGTGAGCCAAACCGTTGACAGTGCGGTCGTCGTCGCTGTCGATGACCTCATGGTCATCCGGGAGGGACGAACGATTCTCTCTGTCCCTCGGTTGCGCATCGAGGAACACCAGCGATGGGCCTTGCTGGGGCCAAACGGATCGGGGAAGTCGACGCTGCTCTCGGTCATCTCGGGGAGGTTGTGGCCCACCTCAGGAGACGTCTCAATCTTCGGGCATCGTTTTGGTCAGGTCGACCTCCGGACGCTGAGAAGTCGACTGGGAATCCTGAGTTCTGCGATCACCCGTCAACTTCACCCTGGGCTCTTGGTCCACGATGCCGTGGTCACCGGTATCGACGGAGCTCTTGAGCCCTGGTGGCGGGACTATGACAGCGCGATCCACGCCCGAGCTGATGCCCTGCTTGATGAGCTCGGGATCGGTCACCTCTCTTCCAAACCCATCGGGGTGATCTCCGAGGGGGAGCGGGCTCAGGTTCTCCTTGCTCGCGTCCTGATCGCTCAACCAGAGCTGATCTGCCTTGACGAACCAGCGGCTGGTCTCGATCTCGGGGCGCGAGAGCGACTCTTGAGCCGGCTTGGAGCAATCCTGCGGTCGGCGAATCCGGCACCGTTCGTGATGGTCACCCATCACCTTGAGGAGCTTGCGGTGGGCCTAACTCACGCCACCCTCCTTCGCGAGGGGGCGCCTCTGGCGATAGGACCTCTCGACGAAGTCATCACCTCGGAGTTGGTCTCGGAGGCATTCAATGTCACCGTTGAGATCCGGCGATCCTCAACAGGCCGCTTTGCGATCCGTCACGGGGACTGAGAGATCACAGGATTAGGGGATCGTCAGGATCCCGATCGTGAGACCAGCGATCGCGACGTGGTACGTCACATGAACAATGAGTGCCGCACGGGGGAGTGGCCGGACGAAACGGTTGATGGCCAGCAGGAGATCCGAAGCCACGAAGGACAATCCACCAACCACGACGACCCAGTTGAGACCTCCTCGCCCGAGGCCTGAGGCAACCGCTGCTCCCGCCATCACGGTGATGGTGAGGCAGTAGACGGCGACTGGGCCGAGGAGTTCCGGAGCCGTCCGAGCGATGGAGCGAAGCACCATGATGCTCGGGACTGATCCGATCGCTACGGCGACGACGATGCCGACGAGGAATGAACCATGAGGCATGGCGAGGAGGGCGACGATGAAGAGGACGTGGGCGACAAGGAACGAACTGAGGCCAACGATGAAGAGCCTCTCCCTGGGGTCCGGGAGCATGAGAGCCACGTCGCCAACACACGACAGCGCTAAGGCGCCGATGAGTACGACCTGGATGGCGCCGTTCGAGAACGACGCCGTTGCGGCGGCTCCAATGAGGAGAAGGGGAACCGCCGGCTTGGCCACCAGCTCCATCCGCCGGAGGCGAGGTGCGCTCTCCGAGACGGCAACCCAGTCCAGCAGCGCAGCTCCAAGCGCTGCGATCAGGAAGATGAGTGACATCGTCGGGAAGGTCTGCTCGAGGATTGATGCGGGAAGCGCCATGAAAGGACCCTAGGCACCACTCGGCCCCCTTCATGTGCATCCACCACCTCGTGAGTCACGGTGGGTATTTTTTGCAGTTAGCCGGAAGAATCGGCGAGGAGGTAGTTCGATGGTGATCATCCTCATCCTCGTGGTGCTGTGGGGAGTGGTGCTGGGACCCGGATTGTTCCGTCGTCTCCGGGCGCGAGAGGGTCACCAATCCATCGACTCCTTTCATCACTCACTCCATCTTCTGGAGCGGTCCGCTCCACCGGCATTCCGATTGACCAGCGACGGTCCTGCGGAAATGGTGACCGCCGCTCCCTCGCCCGCAGCATCCGCTCGACCACGTCTTGTATTACTCCGGCCTGTTGGCCAGGGAGGGGAGGAATCCATGTACGACCACAGCGACGATTTCGTCGACGAAGGATCGGGGGAGCGCTTCGAGCGTGTTCCCTATGAGCGCGATGAGCCCGAGAGCTTCGGCGCGGATCCTGCCGTGGAAGGCTACGAGCGCCGGATGGCTGCGCAGCGACGACGCAGCATTGTGCTCAGCCTCGCAGGGACAATCGTTATCAGTAGCCTTGGGGGCTTCATCTTCCCTGCGCTCTGGGACCTCACAATTTTGGCCATCGTCATGCTCGTTGCCTATGTCGGGCTGATGGCCTATGCCGTCACCCAGGGAATGATGGGCGGCACGGGTCACGACCGTCTCATTGCCCATGGGGTCGCTTACAGCGATGGCTACCGAGACGACTACTTCGATGATGACCAGGACTTCGGTGACGATCACGATCTCTGGGACGAAGAGTCAGCAAACGGATGGTGGGACGAGCCTCGACGGGCCGCCTCACGCTGAGGCACCTCTGGCACAAGGGCTACACTCTTTGTACCCCGGGGGTGTAGCTCAGTTGGCAGAGCGCTACGTTCGCAATGTAGAGGCCGTGGGTTCGAATCCCATCACCTCCACCAATGTTGTCAAAACCACGACAATCCATTGATTCCTTAGGGCTCGATTCTCTCGACCGTGGGTATTCGACTGATGGCTTTGTCGAAGGAAGCGACCTTGCCTA
>JBAXAR010000029.1:0-20962 GCA_037142475.1 Actinomycetes bacterium | reverse complement strand
CTGAAGTTCCCAGCGACCAGCGCCACGATGGCCGGCATGATGAGGGCCGCCCCGATTCCCTCAAGGAAGGACCACCCAATCATCAAGACCGTCAACGACGGCGCAAGTGCTGTGGTGAGGGATCCGGCACCGTAGATCACCAGACCGATAGCAAACGCTCGGCGCCGCCCAATGATGCTGCCGATCTTCCCGCCAGTGATCATCAGTGACGCCATGACCAGTGTGTAGAGGGTGATCGCTGTCTGAATTCCCGTGATCGTGGTGCCGATATCCGCCGCCACTTGACTGATCGATACGTTCATCACTGAGGAGTCCAGCGTCATGAGGAACTGGCCTGCTGCCAGCGTGATCAGGACGAGGCCTGCCGCCTTCTGGGCCACTGAGGCCCCGTTCGTTGATGCCATGGCAATGACTCTACGGGGACGTTCGCTCGGAGAACGGGACGCGGCTGGGTACTCCATCTTCAGCTGACATCCGGGGCGGCTCCTCTCCGTGGCGGCCAAGATGGGGAGATGAGACTCCGCATCTTCCTTGAGCCCCAGCAGGGTGCCACCTATGACGACCAGTTAGGGGTGGCCCTCTGCGCCGAGGAGGAGGGCTTCGACGCTCTCTTCCGTTCCGACCACTACCTCAAGATGGGTGGTGCCTCTGGCCTTCCCGGCCCCACCGATGCATGGACCACGCTGGCCGGGTTAGCCCGAGAGACCTCCACGATCCGTCTCGGCACGCTCGTCACCTCAGCCACGTTCCGACTCCCCGGCCCACTTGCCATCACCATCGCCCAGGTCGACGCTATGAGTGGGGGCCGCGTCGAACTCGGCCTTGGGGCGGGGTGGTACCTCGAAGAGCATCAGGCCTACGGGATTCCCTTCCCTGCTCTCGGTGAACGCTTCGAGCGGCTCGAAGAGCAACTCAGCATCATCACCGGGCTTTGGTCCACCTCTCCTGGTGAACTGTTCTCCTTTGAGGGTGACCACTACCAGGTCACCGAGAGCCCAGCCCTCCCGAAGCCGACCCAATCCCCTGGTCCTCCGGTGATCGTCGGAGGAGGTGGGCCCTCACGTACACCTCGCCTGGCGGCCCGGTTCGCCAGCGAGTTCAACACGCCGTTCCTGAGTCCAGTTGATGCTGGAAGCCAATTCGAGCGGGTCCGAGTCGCCTGCCGAGCAATTGACCGAGACCCCACCTCGATCACGATGAGTTCCGCCCTCATCGTCTGCTGCGGTACCAATGACGCGGAGATCGAGCGGAGAGCCTCGGCGATTGGATGGAACGTTGAGGATCTCCGAGCCTTTGGCGCATGCGGCACACCGTCTCAGGTGGCCGAGCGCATCGGGGAGTGGCGAGATGCGGGAGCAGAGGTGGCCTACCTTCAGGTCCTCGACCAAACAGATCTTGACCACGTGAGGCTCATCGGGAGAGAAGTGGCTCCCCTCCTGCGCTGAGTCGAGTCGTCCGACTTACTGCTCAGGCGCCGTGACCTGAACTCCCGGCTCAGGCGGTCCAGAAGCCGTGGTGCGAAGTGCCCTTCGCAGACGCTGGGCGATGACCAGAGTTGCGGCAGCGAAGGCCACGGAGACCACCGCAAGTGCGATGTGCACGACTCGAAACGACATCGTGTGGCTCTGGTCAGTCAGCATGTTCCGCACGAGGATGGCCCAGACCCACAGGGCCCACAGCGCCGATGCTCGGAGTACCCAAACTGCGCCACGTCCCATGACCTGAGGCTAGAGCGTCGGCCCGAGCATGCCGACAACGGGTGCTGGCACTACATTTCAGCCGTGAGCATCGTTGCGACGGGAGCGGCCGAGCCAGAAACCGGCCCGATCGAACTGTTCGCTCGCCGATGGCGGTGGTGGATCCTCGGCGCAATCGTGGTGGTCGGGGCCATCGTCCGGGGGCTTGGGGTCCACGAGGGGACACTCACCCGAGATGACGCGTGGGTAGCCCTCAGCGCTCGAGTTCCGATAGGGACCGCCGTCCACATGCTGGTGACCACGCCAGGATTCACTCTCTTTGAGCGAACATGGATTGGGCTGAATCCGCAGCCATCGTGGTGGGCACAACTCCCCAGCATGATCGCTGGAGTTGCCTTGATCCCCGCAATCTACGGACTCCTCCGGGACCGGGCCACCACGGTGTGGCTCTCGCTCCTTGGCGCCCTCCTCGCCTCCTGCGTGCCTGCCGGCGTCGTCTACTCAACCCACGTAAAGTCGTTCAGTTTCGATGCACTTTGGGTCTGCCTCCTGCTTGTGGCAGCCTGGCGAACCAACAAGACCCTGACAACAACAAGGGTGCTCATGCTCGGCGTGGTGGGCATTGCCGCATCATGGTGGTCGCTCTCGCTGGCAATCCCCGTCGTCGGCGTCTGGGCGGTGATGGTCCTTCGCTGTGTCTGGCAGCGCCGACTCACCGCTGCTGTGGTCGTCGCCGCGGGTGCGACTGGGGGGTCGCTCCTCCTCGAGCGTCTGGTGCTGTCACGGCAGATCACCGCCGCTCTCCATGATTTCTGGCACAGCTACTTCATTGACCCGTCCAGTGCCTCCGGGATCCTCCATGGTCTGACCACTCTTAGTTGGCGTTTGGTCGGCATGCTCACCATCAATCGAGGTGGCACACCGCCACTCCTCTTGGGCCTCGGCGCCCTCGCTGCATGGGTGTTCGTCGTATGGCTGGCAGCCCGTCGCGCACCCACCGAGGTCGGCATCCTTGGGGTCGCCCTCATCGCCTCACTCGTGCACCTCGCCCCACTCGGTACAGCGAGAACCGACATCTACCTTGTCCCCGTCTTGATTGTTCTCTTGGTGTCAGCCGCTGGCCACGGGTTATCGATCGTCGATCGCCGCCGGGGCGCTCGAACGGCCACGGCTCTTGCGTGCGCCGGCGCCGCTGGAATCGTGCTCATGGCGGTGTTCCTCCTCGGCGTCATCAGCCCCGCTGCGATCAAACTGCCCAACAAGGGCAACCTCCCATTCATCACTGATCTCCGCCCGGTCCATGCTGCCGCCATGCGAGAACTCGACACTCCCGGAAGCGTGCTTCTTGTTGAGGAGCCCTTGTGGGTGTGGGCGTACTACTTCGTTGACCCCCTCCGGGTGGAGCATGACCCCCACTCGCTGACGAGCTTCACCGTCGTCGGATCCGATGCTCGCGTCATCCTTCCCCGCCACGCCGATGGGCACTTGGCCTTCTTCCCACCCACTACTGGCAACCGGGTGCGGCACGCGACACGGCTCATCACCGTGAGGCCCTCCCAGATGAAGCGGGACCCGGTCGCGACGGCCCTCCGGCGAGACTGCTGGTTCCCCGGAACGCCGAAGAGGATCGGCGATGACCTCATGACCATCTACCTCCGTGGTCCCTCCTGCTCAGCGTCTCGGACTCACGCTCCATGAGCACCACCGACGCCACCGACGCCACCGCCAAACATGCTCCCGTCATGTCGACCGCCACCATCGAGGCGTTCGCTGTGAGGTGGCGACGATGGATCCTGGCCGCCATCGTCATCGCCGGAACGGCAGCCAGACTGCCTGGCCTCAATGGCGGCACGCTCTTCAAGGATGATGCATGGGTGGCCTTGAGCTCCCGTGTGCCCTTCGGCACCGCGCTCCACATGCTGGTCACGACCCCCGGATTTACCTTGTTCGAGCGGACCTGGATCTCCCTTGGCCCCTCGGCGACCTGGTGGGCTCAACTCCCCAGTCTCATCGCCAGCGTCACCGGCATCGTTGCCGTCTACCTTCTGATGCGGACGCAGCGCTTCGCGGTTTGGCTCTCGCTCTTGGGGGCAGGAGCCATCGCCGCCGGCGTCACCGGAATCGCCTTCGCCGCCCACGTCAAGCCCTATCCGTTCGACCTCCTGATCTGCACGGGTCTCGTCGCCCTCGCCCAGAAGGCCCTCGAGAAGCCCTCGAGACGATCATTGTCCTGGCTCATCGTCGCCTCCACGATCGCACCGTGGTGGTCGCTCTCGCTGGCCGTGGTCGTCGCTGGTTGCTGGATCGCCGTGCTCCTCGGGACCCGGCGCCACCACGGTTGGTTCTGGTGGGTGGTGCTCAGCGGAGCGATACCGGCGGTGTCGATCGTCCTTGAGCGGGTCGTTCTTCGGCATCAGATCACAGGAGCCCTCTCGAATTTCTGGCATGGCTACTTCATTGATGCACGAACCCCGACTGGCTTGATCAGAAGTCTCGGTGCCGCAGGATGGCGCCTTTTTGCTTCACTCAGCATCGATCGAGGAGGGATGCCGTCAATCAGCCTGGGCGTGGCCGCCCTCGCCGTCTGGGGCATCGTGCTGTGGCTTGGGGCTCGCCGGGTCCGCGTTGCCACGACCATTGTGGCCACTGCGCTGGTCGCATCGTTGCTCCACATCGCCCCTCTCGGGACCCAGAGAACCGACCTCTATCTTGCGCCCGTGATACTGCTGCTGCTCGCGGCAGCGTTCGAGGGTGCGCTGAACATTCTCGAACGGCGATTCAGCATCTCTCTGGCTGGCTGGCTGGCAGCCACAGCGTGCGGCCTTAGTTTGCTGGCCGGGACCGTGCTCATGGTGGGAATTGCCCCTGATCGGATCAGGACTCAGCCTGGCGCCACCCCCGACACCATGAAACCGAACCTGTTGCCCGCAGGCCGAGCTGCCCTCGATGAGACCAGGGCACCTGGATCGGTCCTCTTGGTCGAAGAGTCGCTGTGGGAGTGGTCGTACTACTTCATCGATCCAGTGAAGATCATCCCGGCTCCACGCTCAGAGACGAGCTTTGGGGTGGTGGCCCCCAACGGCAATGTCGTGATCCCGGCACCAGTCGGCGGAGCCGCCTCGCTCCATCTCGACAACGCAGCCCTCTCCAAGATCGCCCGGGCGCAACGGGTCGTTACCCTGCGTCCAGACGGCGAAGTGTCAGATCCGCTCCAGCCCACGCTTGCACGACTGTGTTTCACTCCCCACGCAAGCCACCGCCGAGGACGCGACATCATCTCGATCTACCGACCCACAGAGGCCGCTCTCGAGGGAACGCCTGTGGTCAACTCGGCTGGAGGATCTTCCTCCCGATCCACACGGTGTGCAAGGGACTAAGTCCGAAGACCTCAAGCAGCACACGTGCCATCTTTCGAGCCACCTCAAAGGAGGTGGTAATCCCCTCTGCGTTCCACCACCAATTCGGGTGACCCGAGGTTTCTTCTTCTGGAGCAAAGAAGCCGAGCTCCACGAGCTTTGACTCTTGAGCCTCATCAAGCTTTTTCTCTTCGGCCAGAAAATGATTCGAGACACACTCGACCCAAAACTCCCCGTGGCGGTCCATGAGGACCTGAACGTAGCGGCCCATCTGAGGTTCCGCCTCGATATAGATCGCCTGCTCACCCGTTCGATGGATGTCATGAGCAAGCATCTCGGGAAGATTTCCGATCACTGACCTCAGCACCGCCGGCTGAAACCCTTCTTCTCGCAGATCCGCCATGGCTGCCTCCTTCCACCACCATGCTCGCAGGCGGATGTGACAAAACCCTTGGGAATACTGGAGTTTGGAGGTCAGGATCGACTCCGATAGAGGTCAAGCACCCCCAGCGCCAGTACGTCCCAGCGTCGAGTCGCCGCCCGCTCGAGAGCGACCGAACCCATTGACGCACGGAGCGAAACATCGCCGGCCAAGCGCTCGAGCGCCTGTCCAAGTGCCTCAGGAGTCCGCTCGACCAGGACTCCCGCCGCTGCCTCGCCCTCACCGATGACCTGGGCTGCCGAGCCCACCCGGGTCGAGACCAGCGGGAGCCCGCATGCAGCGGCCTCAAGAAGTGCCAAGGAGTCGGCTTCGTAGAGCGAAGCACAGCAGTACAGGTCGGCTGCTTGGTCGAGTCGCTCCACGTCCGAACGGCGGCCAAGGAGGCGGAGCCGATCGGCGACACCGAGATCCTCGGCCAGCCTGGTGGCCCGTTCGAGGTCACCCGGTCCAGCCACCACCAGCACAACGCTCGGAGCGTGCGTGAGGGCCTCGATGGCAACACCGAGCCCCTTTCGATCGAAATCCCCCCCGACGAACATCACCATCGGTGCCTCGCCAACTCCAAGTTCCGCCCGCACCTCATCGCGAGTTGCCAGCGAAGGTTGGAACCGTTCGGTATCGACTCCGTTCGGCGTGACCGTGATCGGGACCCCTGGGTAGAACTGGCGGAGTTCATCTCCGGTGACATCGGAAACCGGGGCGAGCATGGCGCAGCGGTCAGGACGATAGGACCAGCGCTCAGCCCGGAGCGCCATCCACCGAAGTGCCCCCGAGTTCAGACGTCTGAAGAACGGTGCGCCCGCCGGGGCGAGCCGGCCGCCGCGTGCGGCGACAACAGCGGCTCCGGTGGTGTGCACCGTTGCCACATCAACCCGATTCCCAATGATTGCGCCACACGTGTGCACCAGCCAACCCGAGCGACGCGCACGCGCCACCACCACAGAGGCCACGATGAAGAAGAGAGGGAATCGAGCAGTGGCCGGGCGGATCGGAACCCTAATCCGGCGCCATTCGACACGTCCCTTCAGGCTCGGGTCCAACCTGCAGGACACGACCGTGAAGTCAACCTCGTCAAGGAGTTCAGCGATAAGCCTGGCGTGGACAGTCTCCATACCCCCGTCAGCCGGGTCCACTGAGTGGGCGACCACGATGACGTGTGGGCGACCACGATGAGGTTCCCGTCTCGCCATGACAATGACAGTAGCCACCGAGAAGCCACGCAGTTCCGAACTCTCGGACCATCCAAGCGTCTGGGCGACCGAACAGCTGCGATCACCAAATCGATCGTCCCTCGCCTCAACGCTCAATTGGCATCCACGAGACCGTGAGTCCTGACCAATACGGTCGGTCCACACGGGTCATCCAAACGGATCAACCCATCACGTTCCGGCGCTTCTCGATGTTCTGCGCCACAGAAAGGACGATCGATGTTCCAACGATTCGCCATGACTGCCCCACGGGGAGTTCTTCGGGTGCTCCATGCCTTCTCAGTGCTCGTCGGGGCGGGACTCGTCACCGCGAGTTGCGCGTCTGACAGCACGCCCACTGTTCCGACGACCTCGTCGGTGGCCACCACCACCATGGTCCCCTCGACGACAACTGCTGGCAGTACGACCTCGACCACCGTGCCCTTCGTCGCGATGCAGACGGCTACTGGCGGGGAGTTCTACTCGCCATCGAAGAACATCAGTTGTGAAATCAACAGCGGGTCCACCGTCGACGGCACGCTGTGCCTTGCCATCAAGGAGCAGAGGGCAGTGTGGCTGACCAGTGACGGGACGCTCAAGACCTGTAGTGGAATCGCCTGCATGAGCAATGCCGGGATCGACACCCCCGTGCTTCCCTACGGGTCAGCCACCGGAGTCGGTCCATTCCGCTGCCTCTCTGAGACCAGCGGGATGCGCTGCACGACGACCAACGGAAAGGGCTTCACAATCTCAAGTTCGGCCACGACCCCCGTTGGAGGGGCCGTGGCGATACCGGTTACCGATTCGACGATGTTCCGGTAGCCATCGCGTTGTGTGCGCTCCAGGTGGGTCTCACCAGTGAGGAGGGCCTCCGAGGGATTTCACCCCAGCATCTCAAGCACCGAGCGCGTAATGATCGATGGAGCGTCACGCGGAACCAGATGACCGACTCCTTCAAGTTCGACGAATCGGGCTCCCGCGATTCGATCAACCAAGTCTCGCCCCGCCTCAAGAGGGACCAGTGCATCAAGCGTCCCTTGGATCACCGTGGTTGGACAACCAATGGATTCGATCGCCTCAGCAATCACCCTGCGTTCGGCAAGCAGCGTTCGTTGCTCGGCGAGGAACGTTCGGCGATCGTCGAGCAGTGACGTGGTTGGGGTAGTGGGAACATTCCCGAGGAGTGAAGACCCGAGTCGCAGCCGAGCCAGGAAGGGGGCGACCATCCCGTAAGCGGCTAGCGAAGCTGCGGAGAGTGGCCCTCCCAGAAGGGGCAGGCCGAGCACACGGTCGGCCGCCGCGATGGAACCCTTCCCACCGATTGAACTCACAAGGACGAGCCCCGCAACGAGCTCCGGCTGCCGTGCCGCCATCAAGATGGCAATCCCGCCTCCGAAACTATGCCCAACGATGATCGCCGGTGCTGCCGTTCGATCCCGAATCAGACCAGCGAAACGTTCGGCTTGCGCCGCCATGGATTCGGGTGTGAGCCCACCACTCCGCCCGTAGCCCGGACGGTCAACCGAGATGGTTCTCGCACGTCCAGCGAGTTGAGAAGCCACTGCCGCGAGGTGCTCGTGAGTTCCTGGCTGACCATGAAGCATCACGACTGCTGGCCCATCGCCCGAATCGACGACGAAGAGTTCGTCGTCCACGGTGACGGTCCTCGAACTCAGCCGAGGGTGAACGGAAGATTCCGAGGCCCGCGCACCTGGCCCGGTGACCAAGTGACCGCATCAGGGTCAGCGAGCTCAAAGGTATCGAATCGCGCCAAGAATTCCTCGATCGCTACTCGCATCTCCATACGCGCCAGGTTCGAGCCAAGACACCGGTGAATGCCGAGCCCGAACGCGGCGTGGCGATTCACCTTCCGGTCGATGATCACCTTGTCAGCGTCCTCGAAGAACTCTGGGTCACGATTTGCAGCGGGGAACGACAGCAGAATCCAGTCGTCCTTCTTCATTGGGCAGCCGTTGAAGTCAAAGTCCTCCTTGACGAGGCGAGCCATGTTCACCGGGGCGTAGGCACGAAGGAACTCTTCAATAGCAATGGGAAGGAGGTCGGGATCCGCCTTCAGGCGAGCCACTTCCTCAGGATGCTGCGCCAAGTGCCAGAGCGACGATCCGATGGCCGACCACGTCGTGTCGATGCCCGCCACGATCAACAGGACCATCGTGCCAAAGACGTGCTCGGGCAGCAATGGTTGGCCCCCGAGTTCGGCGTTGAGCAGGAAGCTCGTGAGGTCGTCGCGCGGTTCGTCGATGTGCTCTTCGATCCTGGCGGTGAAGTAGTCAGCGATCGGCTGGAATAGCTCAATGCGTTGCTCGACCGGCTGATCCACCGCTTCGAGGATCTGCTGAACGAAACCGCGGAAGAGCTCCTCGTCTTCCTCAGGGAAACCGAGCATCTTGGCGATGACGAGGGTGGGGATGTGCTCGGCGTAATCACCAGAGACCTCGATCGAACCCTTGCCGACGAAGGGATCGAGGAGTGAGGCACACAACTCACGGGTGAAGATTTCGTACTGATCCACGATCTTCGGGGCAAAAGCCGGCTGCAGCAGCCGGCGAGCCTGGGCGTGGAACGGAGGATCCGAGGTGATGGGAGGCGCAACGCCGATCGGAGCCGGAAGCGCATCCTCGCCAGGACGCCCGTTGCCGAGCACCACGGTGCGCGAGGTGAAGTGCTCTGTGTCATGGGCGATGGCGGAGACGTCCTCGTGGCGAGTCGGGAGCCAGGCGCCTCCGTAGCGGTCTGTGTGCGCGACCGGACAGGTCTCCCGAAGCTCATCCCAGACGGGGAAGGGGTCTGCGACGTACGCGGGATCCGTGTGGTCGAAATCGGTGGCGAAATCAGTGACTGGTGGCTTGATGGTCATGGGGATACCCCTACTCAGTGATCGTGATCGCGTACTCAGGACAGTTCTGCTGGGCCAGACGAGCGGCCTCGTGGAGATCCTCGGGTACCGAGCCATCACCGATGACGAACCCCTGACCGAGGTCGTCGCTGTCAAACAGACTTGGCGCCAAACTGAAACAGCGCCCGTGTCCTTGACACTTCTCAGCGTCGATTGAAACCTTCATGGTGTACCTCCCCCAGCGTGACATGATGAGACTAATCCTGTCAGACTGTCTCAGCAAGGTCGGCCTCAGCGATACGGCCGAAAAGACCACCGCTGATCGGGTGTCCGCCGGTCTACGGCGGGGCGGGAGCCACCACGATTGACAGCGTGTCGGAACTTGCAGTCATTGAGCCCGTTGCTCGGAGCCGAGCGGTGATCTCGAAGGTCCCCGGTGCCGCGAACACATAGGTCAGCGTGGCGACCCCGGCGATGACGTCCACTCGATCGACCCGAACACCGTCAATCAGGAACGAGACACGGCCGTCGGACGTTGAGGTCGTGGCGGTGAGCACGACTGCGACGCCCACCGTCGGGGTCACGTCCGAGGCGAGAGAAACATCCGTGATGCCCATCGGGGTCACCCAACGAGAACGAGCCTTGGGGCCCACCCCGCCAATCGTGATCGCCTCGACGCCGAAGCGGACCGGTACCCCGTTCGGAGTGGGAATCAACTCACCCAGCCCATCAGACGTCATCGTCTTTGCTTGGTGATCCCAGGTGACCCGATAGCCATCGACTGGAGGGCCGCCATTCGCAGTGGGAGCACCCCACGTCAACGACGTCGTCCCGTCGCCGGCGACCGCCACCACATCGAGCGGCGGACCCGGTCGCAGGGCTGGTGACCCGAAGGAGTTGAAGCTCACCCGATCGAAGAGAACCACCAGCGAACGCGCCACGAACGTTATCTCGGCGGCCACCGCATCTGCGGGGGCTTCGATGTAAGCCCGATGACGTCCAAGGCCTGGTCCCGGCTCGTCCACCGAACCCGTTTCTGTCGCCAACGAGGATCCGAGACTGTCCCGGAACTCCACCGTCCAGTCGATCGTTCCCTTGCACCAGAAACGCAGGCGATGTAAGTCGCCGCCCGCCACGCCAATGACGTTCTGTCGCGCTCGATCTTGCGCACGCATTTTGAGGAGTTGGCGGCCTTCAGAGTCGGTCCCCGAGAGCCCTTCGTCGCTATAGGAGGTCACGGCTGCGCTGACGAGGCTCAGTTGCAGCGTCGATTCCTTTTGGATGTTGTAGTCCGCCAGAGTGCGTCCATCTTCGAGAAGTGTCCCTGCGAAGATCAAGCGATCCAAGGCTGGGTCGATCCCTTCCTTGTCGAAGATCTTCTGCTTGACGTTCTCAATTGAGTCCGACGAATCGACATCGAGGGTCACCGTCTTGCCCGTCAGGGTCTTGACGAAAATTTGCATGCTCATGGCTGTCCCTCGCACGTCTCATACGCCCAGAGGATCCCCTGCCCCTGATGCATTCCTGCGGGCCAGACTCCCACGTTCACCGTTCCGGCGTGCTTCATCGGCACGAGGGGGTCAGTACACCACCACCGTTACATGATCGAGCCGACCGAAGCCCTCGAAGGACTCTGGCGCGTCTTGAAACTCAAAGTCGACGGCTCCTCGCGGGGTCACCTCGACCGAGGTCTTCAATCCCAACGCCTCAAGCTCCGCCAGCGCATCGACGAGTGGCCCAGAATCATCCGATTCCCTCAAGTCCGAACACAGCAGGACGAGGAGGCCCCCCGGTGCCAACATCGTCACGCCTTCGCGAAGAAACCGAAGCGGCAACTCAGTCCCAGTGGGCCCGCCGTCGGCGAAGGTCTGGCCATTAGCGTTCAACGAAGGAACCCAGGGCGTGTTCGCCACAACGAGATCGAAGGACCTGGGAACCAGACCGCTGGTCACGTCGTTGACCACGATCCCGAGGCGGCTCCGATCCTGCTCACTCAGAAGCTCGCGGCCGAGGGCTGCGGTGGTGGCGGACACCGCACTGACATCGGCGGCGATCACCTCGTTGTAGCGGGAGGAGAGGAACGATGCCACGAGGCCGGTTCCCGTTCCAAGGTCGAGCGCTCGTGCGCCCCCGAGACCGAAGCGCCACGCCTGTTGAACCAGAAGCCATGAGTCCGACCCGGCGTAGACCCCATCGACAAGCAGGCCAGGACGAGGAAGGATCGCCATTGCTCCGGCCCCGGCGAGAACCGAGAAACGCAGTGTGAACACGTTCTCGGCGTCACAGTCCGCCGCACCAGTCTCGAGGAGGGCACCGAGGCTCAGCTCACCACCGAGGTGAAGCGCTGCCTCATACGCCTCGACGGGCTCGCCACGAGCCATCGAAGAGAGGGCGGACGTTGCTCCAGGCGCACCAGGATGGTTGACAAACCCCGATGTTCTCAGCGCTCGGCCCAACTGCCGGATTGCAGTGCGGGCTGCAGGATTTCTCAGAATCTTTGACGGGTCCCATCCGGCTACCTCGCCGAGAGCCGTCACTGACGTTCGTGACTCAGAAGAACGTCCAGCCCGGAACTGGCGCACCTGGGGCTGCGTTCTCGAACGACGAGTTGTTCATGAGGTTCCCTCGCGGTGTCGGGGTTGACGTCCCTGACGAAATCGCCTGCTCTGCTGCCATGCTCGTTGCGGCGTACGAGGGACGAGAGGCAAGAACGGTGGCACCAGCCGCCGCAGCTCCCGCCACGAAGAACTTTCTGCGTCCGAATTCACCTGCCATGTCGGCAGGGTAACACCCCGAGAGGGCTCCAGATGGCGTCCCCACCAGCCCTGGTGGGCTAATTGACCTGACGATCGCGCCCGGCCCAATACGGCTCGCGCAGCTTCGCCTTCTGGAGTTTTCCAGTCACCGTACGCGGCAGTTCGTCTCGGAACTCGACCCGCTTGGGAGTCATGAAGCCGGCCAACGTCGCTCGCGCATGAGCGATCACTGCTTCCTCAGTCAGGTCATCGTCGTCGGTGACCACAAGTGCGGTAACGAGTTCGCCCCAGGTGTCATCAGGAATCCCAATAACCGCCACTTCCCGAATAGCCGGGTGATGCAGAAGGACATCTTCGACTTCGATCGACGACACGTTCTCCCCACCGGTGATAATCACGTCCTTCTTACGGTCGGTGATCTTGAGGTAACCCTTTTCATCAATGACCCCACCGTCACCGGTATGGAACCATCCGCCAGCCAGTGCCTCACTGGTCGCCGCATGGTTGTCCCAATAGGACTGAAGCACCATGTTGGAACGAGCGAGAACCTCGCCGTCGTTATTGATCGCCAGTGTGGTCCCGATCGCTGGGACCCCGGCTCGACCCAGCATTTGAGCCCGATCATGACTCGTGAGGTCGTCCCACTCCGAGCGGGTTCGGTTGACCGTCAGGACAGGTGACGTCTCGGTGAGCCCGTAGATCTGGATGAACTCCCAGCCGAGTTCGGTCTCCACCCGTTCGATGATGCTCGTGGGAGGTGCAGCGCCAGCGACGACTACCCGCACCGTGCCCGCTCCGGGAATCTCACCGGGCCACGATTCCGCCGCGTCGAGAACCGCATTGATCACCGCCGGTGCGCCACAGAGCAACGTCACCTCATGCTCGGCAATCCGACGGAGGATCTCGGCGCCATCGACCTTTCGCAAGATGATGTGGCGCCCGCCCATCCCAGTCAGACCAAAGGGCATCCCCCACCCGTTCACGTGGAAGATCGGAAGGGTATGAAGCAGGACATCTCGATCCGAGACACCGAGATGCAGCGAGAAGATCACGGCATTCAACCAAAGGTTCCGATGGGTGAGTTGAACGCCCTTCGGTCGTGCCGTGGTGCCCGAGGTGTAGTTGATCGTGGCCGTGGCTGACTCGTCGGGCTCCCACGGTGCTGGGATCCGTCCGAGGGGGAAGAGAAGATCATCGTCGTCCCCAAGCACCATGGTCTTCGGATGGCCCAGCTGCTCCGCGAACGCTGCAACCTCAGGGTCGAGCAGGACGAGCTCGGCGCCGGAGTGAGCGACGATGTAGGCGATGTCATCGATGGCGAGGCGGAAGTTCACGGGCACCAGAACCCGACCCGATCCACACACGCCGTAGTAGGCAGCGAGAAGCCGCGCTGCATTGTGCGAGACAATCGCCACTCGGGCTCCGACCTCAAGGCCTAAGTCGTCGAGGAACGCCGCCATCCCCCGGGCCCGCTCCCCAAGCTCCCGATAGGTCAGGGAACCAAGCGATGGCGCGGGTTGATGTGGCTCGTCGACGATGGCCACACGATCCGGATAGGCAACCTCAGCGCGGCCAAGGAAGTCGGCGATGACCAGTGGCGTCTCCATGCGATGCTCCTCCTCAGGGCCCTCTTGGTCAATCAGATGCAGCGAGTGCGAGCGTGGCGACGAGATGATCGACCGTGACCTCGAGCGCTTGGTCGGCCGCCTTGAGCATCCCGACCTGCAAAGCGAAATCGTGCCACAGCCGCGCCCCCACGCTCAACGAAACCTCACCGAGGGGAGCCAGGGCTCGGGTGAGGCGCTCCGCGTCGGGCGCCAAGATGTCGTCCGATCCACCTTGGATTAAGACCGGCGGCAGACCCACCAGTTCACCGAAGATCGGAGAGACCTCGGGATTCTCAAGTTGGCCAGGCGCATAGGCGGTCGCGCTCGCTGCGAGCCACTCCGGGTTCAACATCGGATCTCTGGCTAAGAGGCTCGGGTCGCTGAGTCGGTCATACGTGAGGTCGAGCCACGGCGAGAGGAGAACCAGTGAGGCCGGGAGTGACCCCCCATCTCTAATCCGGCGCTGTGCGGATGCCAATGCCAAATTTGCACCGGCCGAATCTCCACTCAACGCGACAGTGGCCGGATCAAATCGTTGAAGGATTTCGCCGAGCACGGCGGTGATGTCATCGAGACCGGCGGGAAACGGATGCTCCGGCGCAAGTCGATAGGCGGGCTGGATCACCTCAAGACCCAGGCGCTCGCACAGCGCCCCGGCCCATGCCCGATTCACGACGGGAGCACCCAGGGTGAACCCGCCGCCATGGACGTGCACCAAGGTCCCCGTGGGACGTCGATGCTTCGGGGTCAGTACCTCGACCCGGACCCCAGCAACGATGTCATCGGATTTCTCAACGCCTTTGGGGTGATGCGCAGCCACCATTGCCGCTGCCATCCGAGCACGCTGACGCTCCCACGGAAGCGATGGGTTCAAGACATGGCGCCGGATCATGGATGCCGCACGCCGGGCTGCTGGCTCTGGCAGGGTAAACGACCGAGCCATCAGCCCACCTCAACGACAGGAGCGGGGCGGAGGTCAAAATCAAGGAGATCGGGATTCCGCAGGGCACGGCGATACTTCCACGTGGCGTCCGGCCAGTTGTTGGTGTTGCGACCATGGCTCGTGTACCAGCTGTGGCAGCCAGTGACCCAGACCGTTGACTTGGTTCGCTCATCGATCATGTTCTGCCAGGTCGCCTCGGCACGAGGTCGGACCTCGAGCGACCCGGCGTTGGACCGTGATCCCGCCTCAAGGAGAGAGGTGATGAACGCCGCCTGGGTCTCAAGCATGTACACGATCGAGTTGGAGCCGAGATTGGTGTTCGGCCCATAGAGGAGGAACAGATTCGGGAACCCCGAAACTGCGACACCACTGAACGCCGACGCCCCGTCCGCCCACCGGTCGTCGAGTGAGATGCCACCTCTGCCAATGACCCTCATCGGCGTGAGAAACTCCGTCGCCTTAAAACCGGTGCCGTAGATCAGTACATCGAGGTCATGGTGTGTCCCATCCGCGGTCTCGACGCCGGTTGGGGTGATCGACGCAATGGGCGAATCGGTGACGGCCACATCGGGGCGAATCAGGGTCGGATACCAGTCATCCGAGATCAGGGCCCGCTTGCAGCCCAGCTCGTAGTCCGGTGTGCAAACTCGCCGGAGTTCAGGATCCTTGATCTGGCTCTTCATCAATACCAGCCACTTCTCCGTGATCGAATGGCGCAACTTCTCACGGCCCAGGATCCCCGCCCCAAACACCTCGTTGAGGACGAAGTTCTTGAGCCGCGACGGGAGTTGCGCCTGGGGGACTCGCGCATAGAGACGTCGGCGCCAGGCCTTGGTCTCGGGGTCGTCCTTGGGCAGTACGTAGGGGGCCGAGCGTTGGAAGATCGTGGTGTGTGCAGCCTCGGGCGCCACTCGAGGGGCGAACTGGATCACGCTCGCACCAGTCCCGATGATCCCCACACGTAAACCTTCGAGATCGACCGAATGATCCCAACGGGCGGAATGGAAGCAGGGGCCAGCGAATGAGCCCACCCCGTCAACCTCCGGATCGGCCGGCTGGTTGAGCTGGCCGACTGAGGAAACAACCACGCGCGCATCGAGGCTTCGACCGTCGGCGAACGCGATATCCCAGCGACCTCTGGTTTCATCGAAGGTCATCTCGGTGACCCTTGCGCCGAAGCGAAGAAGGGGCCGCAGACCGAAGACGTCGACCACTTCTTCGATGTACTCAAGAATCTCAGGCTGGCGAGGGTACTTGCGGGTCCAGACGTGAGGGTGAAAAGAGAACGAGTAAAGGGCGGAGGTCACGTCACACGCTGCACCGGGATAGGTGTTATCTCGCCAGGTGCCACCGACTCTGTCTTGGGCCTCAAGGATCACGACGGGGCCGATTCCGGCATCCTGGAGGGCAATTGCCATCCCCAACCCACCGAATCCGGAGCCGATGATGGCGACGTCAACCTTCTCCATGCATCATCCCCCTTGCCCTCGTACCGATACTGAGCTGATGAGACCCAGCACCCTGCACCGTAGCGCCGGAGTCACCATGGGTCACGGGCGAGATCAGGTCGATTCGTCGACGGATTCGATCTCTTCTCGGCTGATGCCCAGGAGGAAAAGAACGGCGTCGAGATACGGCACGCTCAGCGCCGTGTCGGCCGCCTCGATGACAATTGGTCGGGCGTTAAAGGCGATGCCGAGGCCCGCTGCAGAGAGCATGTCGATATCGTTCGCGCCGTCGCCGACGGCAACTGTCTGCGAGACCGGCACGCCCACTTCGGCAGCGAAACGCACCAAGGCGGCGGCCTTGCCGGCCCGGTCGACGATTTCGCCGGTGAGGCGCCCGGTGAGGCGCCCATCGACAACCTCGAGCTCGTTTGCCACCGCGTGGTCAATCCCGAGCTCCGCCACCAAGGGGGCGATCACCTGAAGAAATCCGCCTGAGACGACTGCCGTTTGATAGCCGAGCCGCTGGAGTGTCCGCAGAAGGGTCCGCGCTCCTGGCATCAACTCGAGCTCTTGGCTCACTGCTTCGACCTCTGCCACATCAAGGCCCTCGAGCAGCGCGACGCGCTCAGCGAGCGCCTCAGCGAAGTCCAGTTCTCCCGCCATAGCGGCCTCGGTGATGGCCGCCACCTGTTCCTCGCAGCCAACCCGAGCCGCGAGGGCATCGATGACCTCGCCCTTGAGAAGCGTTGAGTCCACGTCCATCACGATGAGCCGCTTCGCCCGGCGATGCAGGCCGGCTCGTTGCACCGCTATGTCGAGCGATTGATCGACGGCCACCTGGCCAAGCACGGTCCGTAATTGATCAAGATCCGGACCTCGCACCAACAACTCGTAGCTCTGCACTGGGTAATCCGCGAGGCGGATAATGCGCTCAACGTCACCGCCACAGTCCGCCACAGAGCCGAAGACCGCAGCGAGTTTGGTCGCATCGATCGATCGCGCCACGATGGTGACCAGGAGTCGCCGCTCGGCCGGGACTCCTCCGTCCTCGCTTTGCGCAACGTCCACCGTTACCGTTCCACTCGCCGTGATTCCCGATGCCGTGACCGCACCATTGAGCTCGACAAGACCAAGGCCCTCGCAGGGCCGAACCTCAATACAAAGCACGAGGTGCCCTCGAATCGTGATCTGGCCGACATCAGTGATTTCACTGCACACGTCTCGAAGCGCCGTAAAGAGATCGCCAGCGAGACCGGGTCGGTCACGACCCGAAACGGTCAAGAGGTAGCGGACAGGTTCCACATCGGCGAGGTTAGGGCAGGCCCAGCGTCGAACAGAGCGCAAAGGTCACGGGGCGTCGGCCGGCGTCCAATGTCACGGGTGCGGTGGTGCTGATCGAACCCATCCCTGGCCCTCGACATACCGTTTGACGATCACTCCCGGGACCCCAGCGATCACGCAATGATCCGGAAACTCGCCATGAACCACTGCCCCGGCCGCCACCACGGTGTTGCGGCCGAGTGTGGTCCCCGGGAGGATCACGACGTTGGCGCCCAGCCATGACCCCGATCCGATAGAGACTGCCTTCTCGACCGGCCACTGCTTCCCAATGGGCTGCGAGGGATCCTCATAGGTGTGGTTCTGGTCGGTGATGTAGACGTAGGGGCCCGTCATGATGTCGTCACCGATGTCGATGGACCAGTGCCCGATGATGTGGCTCCCCCGGCCGATAATGCAGCGATCTCCAATTGAGACCACAGGGTTCGAGGCCATGATTTGTCCCGGAGCCATCCCGGCGGTGACCGCTGCATTGGGCCCGATCATTGTGGACTCGCCGATTTCGATGTAGTGCTCGTTGTAGATCACGCCCTGGGGATACAGCAGGGCAGATCCGTTCCCGAAGCGCCGGAAGCGCTTCGCTCTGGCATCGGAAGGTCCGACAACACCAAGGTCAGCGGTGACAGCACGACGCCACTCGGCATATCTGGCCAGAGCTCGGCGCACGGGCCCCGGGAGTCGACGGGCGAATGTCACGCCGTGACGCTAGCCAACCTTCGGCGGGGCGACCTCTCCTGAGGACTGGTGGGCGCTATCGTCCCCCGGGTTGGGCGATGCCGTACCCCGAGAGGGCCTCTCGGTCATTTGCCACGATGACAGCAACCAAGCGGATCCAGCCCATCCTTCGAACCACCTTCACCACCCTCTACGGTCTCAGTCGGGCCAGCCACCATCACGGAGGGCCACTGTCATGAGGCGCCGTTGTGCGCACTGATCGATCATTGAGCAATGACGAGGACGCAGTGCCTCGAGAAAGAGAGCGAGACCATGAGGGCACAGAACACCCGATCTCGAGCAATCGGAGCCATCAGCTTCCTGACCGCAGGCTCGTTGTTGTTCGCAGCATGCTCATCGGCACCGACGAAGCCGAAGAAGAAGGCAACCACCACCACGACCGCCGCACCGAAGCCGACCTGCCCCCTCACGGGAGTCGCTCCGGCTGGTGGGACTGTTCCCCAGCGTCCTGCTTTGGCGGTCAAGGTTGACAACTATGTCGATGCTCGGCCTCAAAGTGGTCTCGACAAGACCGACGTGATGTTCGAAGAGCCTGTCGAAGGGGGGATCACTCGATTTGTGGCTGTTTTCCAGTGCCAGAACGCAGACTCCGTCGGGCCGATCCGATCAGCGCGCCAAATCGATATTGGCATCTTGGGCCAGCTCGGCAACCCTGGTCTCGTCCACGTGGGTGGCATCGATCCTGTCCTGAACAACATCACCAACGCCGGGATCCCGAACCTCGACCTCGGAGCCTTCGGCCAGGTGATTACCCATCCCAGCGGCCGCTACGCCCCCTACAGCACCTACTCATCAACCGAGCAGCTCTACGGCATCGCCCCGAAATCCTCGACGCCACCCAAGCCAATCTTCACCTACTCAACAAGCGTTCCGGCCGGAGCGCAGGGTGTCACCAGCGTCCACATCCCGTTCTCTGGCAATTCTGACGTGACATGGAACTGGAACCCCACCGATGCAACGTGGCTCCGCTTCTACAACGGCACGTTGCCCGACAAAAACGCTGACGGCGTTCAGAACCAAGCGAGCAACGTGATCGCCCAGACGGTCAATGTCACCTACGGCCCCTGGACCGAGAACGCCCAGGGTGGCCTTGAGGTCCAAGCAGTCCTGTCGGGAACTTCCGGCCCGGCAGTCGTCTACCGCAACGGCGTTCAAATCCCCGCGACGTGGTCACGAGCCTCCAACGCTGACCCCACGATCTACAAGGATTCGTCCGGCAAGAGGATCTCCATGGCACCCGGTCGGACATGGGTGGAACTCGTCCCGGCAGGGATCACCATTACCCCGCAGCTCGTTCCGGTCACAACGACGACCTCCAAAGCGACTACCACCACACGGCGCTGAGCAAGCCATCAGGTCACACTCGACCAGCACACACATCGCTCACCGGCGCCCGAGTAGCGTCGCATCAAACGCTTGAGCGATGCGAGGAAGGGTGCTTGATGGCACAGGGTTCGGTGAGCGATGACGGCTGATCAGAATCAGGCCATAGCCGGTGAGTTGCGCATCATTGATGCGCGCTCCACCCGACGAGGCTTCTCCTTCAAAACGGCGACGTCTCTGTCAGTAACAAACCTGCGGCCTCTCGCCGTCTTCACCATCGTTCCCTCTGTTGTCGCCGTCGGTGGTCTCGGTTCATGGATCGTGCTGCCCATCCTCCTTGGGCTGATCTTCGTGGTGGCATTGGTCTTCGCCGAACTCTCGTCTCGGTGGCCACTTGAAGGATCTGTCTACGAGTGGTCCCGGCAGTTGATCGGGCCTCGAACTGGATGGCTGACCGGATGGCTCTACATCGGTGCCTATGTCGTGGTCAGCACCTATCTCGCCTGTTTGGTGAGCCAGCGAATCTTCGCACTGCTCGAGCACCCTGATCCGGGCTGGTTTCCCGTGGCACTGGTCGCGGCCGGCCTGATCGCAGTCGCCACCGTCATCAACACCACCGGGCGCTCCCACATCAAGATCCTCATGGTCATCGTCGCCGGCTTGTCGGTCGCTCTCTGCACAGTGCTGAGCACGGTGCTGCTCGTCGCCCACCGGACCCACCCAATCAGTTCACTCACCAACTTCTCGTTCAACAGCATCCACGGGATGGCTTGGTGGACCGGGCCTTTCCTCCTTGCCGCCGCCGCAACCGGCGTCTTTCGGGGCTTCGAGATTCCCGCCGAGGTCGCCGAAGAGGTGGACGACCCAGAGCGGAACGTTCCTCGGGCCATCGTCTGGTCATTCCTTCTCTCCGCAGTACTGGTTCTCTACAGCGCCATCGCGCTCTTTCTCGCCAACCCCACTCAGGTCGTGGCCAGCCGGGGGGCAGCGTCGATTGGCTCCAGCGATGCCGTGACTGCCGCCTTGGGCGTCAACGCTGGCCGAGCGATGTCAGCCGTCATGATCCTGGCCTTCTTCGCCACCATCGTGATCGCGCAGATGGCCGCATCGCGCACAATTTGGAGCACCGCTCGTGACCGGGTTTTCCCCGCCCATCGAACATTCGAGGCGCTCTCGCGTCGTGATCGCCTCCCTATCCGGGCCACCGTTCTGGTAGGCGTCGTGGCCGCTGGTCTGCCGTTCGTGTTCTCCACCAACACTCGGGTCGTCTTCT
>JBAXAR010000028.1:0-21490 GCA_037142475.1 Actinomycetes bacterium | reverse complement strand
GTCATGGACCGAGCACTCCCTGACGATGTGCCCATCGAAGCAAAGATGGTCACGAAGGCTATTGAGCGCGCTCAGAACACCGTCGAGGGACGCAACGCCGAGACTCGTAAGGAAGTCCTCAAGTACGACGAGGTGATGAACGAGCAGCGAAAGGTGATCTATCGGCGTCGCCTTCAGGTGATCGACGGCGATGACCTCCACGACCGGACCACGGAGCTTCTCCAGGAGGCGCTGACAAGGACTGTGCTCGAGAGCTGCCCCAGTGATTATCCCGAGGAATGGGATTTGCCGGCACTCGTCCTTGAGATTGGCTTGTACTACCCAACGAAGTTCTCGGTTGAAGATCTCTCTCAGGCAGGCACGCAGGGGCAATTGATCGAATCCATCGCCACTGAAGCTCTGGACCACTACGAGAACAGAGCCGAAACGATGGTCGGCGGGCAAGAGGCGGCGCGCGAGATGGAGCGCAGCATCATGTTGCAGATCATCGATCAGCGCTGGCGAGATCACCTCTCCGAGATGGACTACCTCCGAGAAGGCATCAATCTTCGGGCGATGGGACAGCAGGATCCGCTCGTGGCCTGGCAGCGTGAGGCCTTTGCCATGTTTGGGACCCTCATCGAGTCGATCGAGGACGACTATTTGCGCTACGTCTTCCATGCGGATTCAGTGTCCACCGTTCCCAGCGAGCCATCACTGTCCGAGGCGGTCTACGAAGCCGCAGATGACCCTGTGCCTGACACAGGGATCGGCGCCTTGGCGGATCCACGACGGATCCCCGGTGCAATCGATCGCGACGCGATGTTCGCTGCCGAGGAGACCATGACACCGCTGGTGAAGGACGAGACCGAGAAGGTCGGTCGAAATGATCCGTGCCACTGCGGGAGCGGCAAGAAATTCAAGCACTGCCATGGCGCCTCCTGATCCCGCGCTGGTCGCGCGTGATCCAGCGACCGTCCTGAGCGAACTCGACGAGCGCCTCGGCGAGGCGAAGGCCTACCTCAGGATTGACGCGTTGCGAACCCGTCGCGAGGAGCTTGAGGTTGATGCTGGGCGCCCAGACCTCTGGGACGATCAGGACAGGGCGCGGCAGGTCACCACCGAGTTGGGTCGGGTGACCGATGACGTGCAGCAGTTCGACGCCCTTGCGGGGAATCTTGAGGACGCACGCGTCCTCGTCGAGATGCTGGCTGAGATGCGTTCATCCGGCGAGGAAGACCCGTCACTCGAGTCGGAGTTAACCGAGACTGTGGGGACCCTGGAGCGTTCGATCGGACAGTTGGAGATCCAGAGCCTCTTTCAAGGTGAGCATGACGAGGCAGACGCCATCGCGGAGGTCCACGCGGGTGCCGGAGGCACCGATGCACAGGACTGGGCGGAGATGATGCTCCGCATGTACTCGCGATGGGCTGAACGGCGAGGCTTCAGCGTCGAAATTGATGAGGCAACCGGTGGTTCTGAGGCAGGTCTGCTGTCAGCCACGTTCATCGTCAAGGGTCGCTTTGCGTACGGGCTGCTCTCCGCCGAGCGCGGGGTGCATCGCCTGGTGCGAATGAGCCCCTTCGACTCGCAGCACCGTCGCCAGACCAGCTTCGCTACCCTCCAAGTCACTCCGTTCATGGAAGCGGTTGGCGAAGACGTCGAGATCGACGAGAAGGATCTCAGGATCGACACGTATCGAGCATCTGGCGCTGGTGGACAGCACATCAACAAGACGGACTCAGCGGTCCGCCTGACCCACCTACCGACCGGCGTGGTGGTCTCGTGCCAGAACGAGCGGAGTCAGCACCAGAACAAGGCACGGGCAATGCAGATCCTGGCCGCCAAACTGGCGGATCTTGCCCGCGCAGAGCGTGAGGCCGAGTTGAGTGAGCTGACCGGGGAGCGGGCTGACAACGCGTGGGGGAATCAGATTCGCAGTTACGTCATGGCTCCGTACCAGCTGGTCAAGGACCTGCGGACGGGGATCGAGACCGGCAACGTCGATGCGGTGCTCGACGGCGATCTTGACTCCTTCATCGAAGCAGAGTTGCGCCGCCGCCGCGGCGGTACCTGATCGCTGGTCCTGCGGGTAGGGTAGAGGGGCATGGAAGACCTCGTTTCAGCCGTTGAGCGTCAGGTTTCTTTCCTCCTGAACCGATGATCCGCCTCGAAAACGTCACCAAGACCTACAAAGGTTCGACCGCTGCAGTTCGTGATCTGTCGGTTGAAATTGATAAGGGCGAATTCGTCTTTGTCATCGGATCGTCCGGGTCGGGAAAGACCACACTGCTTCGGTTATTGCTGCGAGAGGAACTCCCGGATTCAGGACGGATTATCGAAGCCGGACGAGACATCGTGAATCTCCCAAAGTGGCGGGTGCCCTTTCTCCGCCGCAATATCGGATGCGTCTTCCAGGACTTCCGCCTTCTTCCGAACAAGACGGTTTTTGAGAACGTGGCCTTCGCCCTCGAGGTGATTGGCCGCCCGAAGTCGGTCGTGAAGTCACAGGTCCCTCAGGTGCTCGAGCTCGTTGGTCTTGGACATAAACACGACAGCCTGCCCGGCGAGCTTTCCGGAGGCGAGCAACAGCGCGTCGCGGTGGCTCGTGCGTTTGTCAATCGACCTTTGATTCTCCTCGCCGACGAGCCGACAGGAAACCTTGACCCGAGTACGTCCGAGGGAATCATGAGCCTCTTGGATCGGATCAACCGCACGGGCACCACGGTGGTGATGGCGACGCACGATTCGGCCCTCGTGGACCGGATGCGTCGTCGAGTCCTCGAGCTTGACCATGGCACGCTTGTGCGAGATCAATCACGTGGCGTCTACGGGATTGATGAGTCCCCGGCGGGGCAGGTCTGATCATGCCTATCTTCGCTGAGTACGCAGTGCGAGAGACCGCCTCAAACCTCTGGCGGAACCGCCTCATGACGATCGCTGCGATCCTCACCGTGACGGTGTCGCTGGCACTGGTGGGGGCGGCGCTCCTGCTCAAGCAGGGCGCGGCGAATGCCGAGGTCGAGTGGCAGCGAGGCACCCAGGTCGTGATCTGGATGAATCCGAGCGCGTCGGGCTCTGAGCGAGATGCCGTTGCGACGCAACTCAAAGATCTCCGCTACGTCCACGGCTGTGTCTTCAGGAACCACCGCTACGACTTCGAAGAAGCCCGGAAGTTGCTCACTCCCTCAACCTTTGCGGTGCTTACTCCTGACATTGTGCCGACATCATTCCGCTGCACACCAGATCAGCCACAAGACGCCCAGATTGTGATCAACCACTTCACCGGTCAGTCCGGCGTCAAGGAAGTCACCGCCCCGTTGCAGCAGATCCGAGCGATGGAGCAGACCATCAAGGTGCTTCAGTGGGTCTTCGTGGGTGTCGCAGGTGTTCTGCTGCTTTCGGCGACGGTCCTGATCCTCAACACCATCAGACTGGCAATCTTCGCTCGACGGCGAGAGGTCTCGGTGATGAAGTTGGTTGGTGCCACCAACTGGTTCATCCGGATTCCCTTCATGTCCGAAGGGCTGGTCCAGGGTCTCCTTGGTTCAATCTTGGCGGCGCTCCTTGTTCTTGGTCTCCACATCTGGCTCAACGCACTCGGTGACCCTTCGAACCCCAATGCCGTGCTGACCCAAATGCGATTGACCGGGTGGCAGGTCTTCTGGACCGATGGGGTTCTCGTCGGCATGGGCGGCCTCATCGGGGCCGGTGGGTCGGCGATCGCCATCCGGCGATTCCTCGACGTCTGACGCGCTCGCTGAGTCGTTCAGGCGACCGTTGAGAAGTGACGTGCGGCAAAGCGCCCGGTCGACTCAACGAGGAGGTTTCAATGTCGAACCTGACGATGTTTTCCGGGAACTTGACCAAAGATCCCGAGATCCGTTATCTAAAGGACGGTACGGCAACGTGCTCGTTCGCAGTGGCGGTCGATCGGCGTTGGCAAGACCGCGACTCTGGAGCGTGGGCTGAAGCAACGTCGTTCTTCGACGTGGCCTGCTGGAGAGATCTCGCTGAGCATGTGGTCCTGAGCTTGAGCCGGGGGAGTCGTGTCGTTGTCACTGGCCGGCTCGAGCAGCGCAGTTGGACGGGTGACGACGGGCGAGTGAGGACCAGAGTCGAATTGGTCGCCGATGACGTGGGCTGCTCGTTGCGCTTCGCCCCAGTTGCCTCGACGGACGCCAGCCCTTTGACCGCCAGCTAATTGGCCCCTAGGAGGCGGGTGATTCTGCGTCGAAGTCGATCGAGAGCGAGTTGACGCAGTAGCGAAGTCCGGTCTGGGTTGGTCCGTCAGGGAAGACGTGGCCCAGGTGTCCTCCGCATTCCCCGCAGAGGATCTCGGTTCGGACCATCCCATGGCTTCGATCGGAGACTTCGACGACAGGGCCAGCGGCAGCGTCGAAACTCGGCCACCCACAGTGGGAATCGAACTTCTGGTCGCTGGTGAACAGCACCGTGTCGCACCCGGCGCAGGTGTAGGAGCCGTCATCCTCCATGTGAAGAAGCTCACCTGAGAATGCAGGCTCTGTGGCTGATTGGCGAAGGACGGCAAAGCGCTGTGGCGTGAGTTTCGCCCGCCATTGTTCCTCGCTCATCTCAACTGGGTACCGTGACATCATGACCTCCACACGGGCATCTGACACTGTGTCAGGTTCGGTCGCCCACAGTCTGTACGCTACCGGGACGATGGAGTTTCGCGACACAAACGACGACGCCCGCTTCCGCGAGGAGGTGCGAACTTGGCTGACTGAACACGTCACCGGAGAGTACGCCGCCCTCGGAGGGCGGGGCGGTTCTGGAGATGAGACGTTCGGGTTCGAGGTGCGCCGAGAATGGGAGCGGGAGCTTGCTTCGGGGGGCTGGACCTGCGTTGGTTGGCCGGTCGAGCATGGTGGCCGAGGCGCCTCGATTGCCCAACAGGTGATCTTTAACGAGGAGTACGTCCGGGCCAAGGCGCCAGGGCGAGTTGGAGTTCTGGGCGAGGGTCTGCTTGGCCCCACCGTGATCCACTACGGCACCGACGAACAGAAGAAGCGGTTCTTGCCTCCAATCGTGGCCGGCGAAGAGTTGTGGTGTCAGGGGTACTCGGAGCCAAACGCCGGAAGTGATCTTGCCTCGCTCGCGACTCGGGCAGTCCTCGATGGTGATGAATGGGTCGTGACAGGACAGAAGGTCTGGACATCGCTCGCCATGCAGTCGGACTGGTGTTTCGTGATGTGCCGGACCGATCCTGAGTCGTCGCGGCACAAGGGGCTGTCGTACTTATTGGTTCCGATGGATCAGGCGGGTATTGAGATCAGGCCGATCACGCAGTTGACCCGGACAAGCGAGTTCAACGAAGTGTTCTTCGATGGCGCCCGGACGGCGGCGAGCAACGTGATTGGTCAGCCGGGAGACGGCTGGAAGGTTGGACTCGCAACACTGGCCTTCGAGCGAGGTGTTGGGCTCCTTGGCCACCTCCTCTCTTTCCGGCGTGAGTTCGACGGTCTTCTTGAGCGTGCACGCGAGAACGGACGAATCAAGAACCCCGTCATGCGTGATCGGATCGTTCGGTCGTTCGCCGAGCTCGAGATCCTCCGAGCCACCACGCTGAGGAGTCTCACAGGGGTCGATGGCCCCGTGGCACCGCCAGAGGCCTCCATCCTCAAGGTCTTCTGGTCTACCTGGCACCGAGACTTTGGCGAGTTGGCGATGGATGTTCTCGGCATGGAGGCGACGCTCACCAACGATGACTACGACCTCGGTGCGGAGCATCGGACGTTCATGTTCTCGCGGTCGGAAACGATCTACGGAGGCTCCAACGAGATCCAGCGGAACATCATCGGAGAGCGAGTCCTCGGTCTCCCCGCCGAACCAAAGCCCCCTGCACCGATCGGAGCATCATGAGCCTGAGCGATAATTTCGCACCGACGCCTCCCCCGGCACCCCCAGCGGGTCACAACCTCCTCGAGGGCAAGGTCGTGATCGTCACGGCGGCGGCAGGTACCGGAATTGGCATGGCAACCGCACAGCGCTGTCTCGATGAAGGTGCGGAGGTGGTCATCTCTGACGCCCACGAGCGACGCATGCTTGAGACTCAAGCTGAGCTTGCACAGGCATCGGGCCGTGAAGTTCTCGCCGTGCGCTGTGATGTGACGGTCGAAGACGACGTTCAGCACCTCTTCGACGCAACGATCGAGCGCTGGGGCCGCGTTGACGTCGCCGTCAACAATGCGGGCCTCGGAGGGACGACGCCGATTATGGAGATGACCGATGAGCAGTGGTTCAAGGTCCTTGATGTCACCCTCACCGGAACCTTCCGGTGTACCCGTGCGGCGATGACGCGGATGACAGCGCAGGGATCCGGCGTCATCGTGAACAATGCGAGCGTCCTGGGCTGGCGAGCGCAGCCGGGCCAGGCCCACTACGCCGCAGCCAAGGCCGGCGTTATGGCGTTGACGCGCTGTGCTGCCGCCGAGGCGGCGCCCTTCGGTATCCGGGTCAACGCCATCGCCCCATCGCTCGCCGAACATCCCTTCTTGAATCGCGTGATCAGCGACGAAGACCTCGCGATTCTTCGGAATCGTGAGCTGCTGCACCGTGGAGCGGAAGTCTGGGAAGTCGCAAATGTGGTTGCCTTCCTCGCCAGCGGTTACTCGAGTTACCTGAGCGGAGAGACCATCTCTGTCTCCAGTCAGCACGCATGAGTACCTCGACCTTTGACCTGCTCGCGAGCGAGGACCCTCGAGGTGACCTCGAGTGGACAAACATCCCGCGCTTGGTTGAGTGGGCTGCAGAGCGTTTCGGCGATGACGAGGCGGTGGTCGATGGCGATCTCCGCCTGAACTTCGTCCAACTCGCTCAGAGGGTTGACGAGGTCGCCCGAGGGCTCATCGCGTCAGGTTTCGAGGTGGGCGATCGCGCGGCAATGTGGGCCCCGAACTGCCATGAATGGATCGTGGCGGCCCTCGGCGTGCTTCGTGCCGGTGGGGTGATCGTCACGCTCAATACTCGGTTCAAGGGGTCGGAGGCTGCGTACATCATCCGGTCTTCTGAGACGAAGTGGCTTCTGACTGTCAGCGGATTTCTTGGTTTCGACTACCCCGCAATGCTGGTCGGCGAGGACCTGGGCAGCCTTGAGAGCATCGTGATGCTCCGAGGAAACCCTGAGGACGCCACCGCACCCGAGGCACTCTCGGTCATCTCGCTGGCGGACATGCTGGCAACGAGCGACACGGTTGACCCTGCGGAAACGGCTCGTCGCGTGGCCGCAATTGCCTCAACATCGATCTCGGACCTCATCTTCACCTCCGGGACCACTGGACGGCCGAAGGGTGCGATGACCACCCATGCCCAGACCCTACGCACGTTCGCCACGTGGGCCTCGATTGTTGGTCTTCGACGCGGGGACCGCTACCTCGTGGTCAACCCCTTCTTCCATACCTTCGGATACAAAGCTGGCCTTTTGGCTTCCCTCATGGCTGGAGCCACCGTCATCCCGGAGTCTGTCTTCGACGTCGACATTGTCTTGGGGCGAATCGCCGAGGAGCGCATCAGCATGCTCCCAGGGCCGCCGACGCTCTATCAGTCCATCCTCTCGCACCCACGTCGTTCCGAGGTTGATCTCACGTCACTTCGCCTTGGAGTCACCGGCGCTGCGGTCGTCCCGGTCGAGTTAGTGATCGCCATGAGCGAGGAGCTCGGTTTCGAGACCGTGTTAACCGCCTACGGCCTCACGGAGTCCTGTGGCGTTGTCACCATGTGCCGTCGTGATGACAGCCCGGAAGTGATTGCGACGACCTCTGGGCGGGCGATCCCGAACCTTGAAGTTCGAGTGATGAACGCCTCGGGATCCGAGGTACCGAGCGGCGAGGCCGGTGAGATTGTGGTGCGCGGCTATGCCGTGATGGAGGGGTACTTCGCCAATCCTGAGGAAACGACCAAGACGATCGATCCGGAGGGCTGGCTCCACACCGGAGACATCGGAACGATGGATCGCGACGGCAACATCTGCATCACCGATCGCTTGAAGGACATGTTCGTCGTGGGTGGTTTCAACGCGTATCCGGCTGAGATTGAGGCCACCATCCGTGGGTTCCACGGAGTGGCCGCTGTTGCGGTCATCGGTGTCCCTGATGAGCGCATGGGGGAGGTGGGTCGGGCGTACCTGGTGCGATCGACCGACGACCCCAGAACTGACGAGGAGTTTGTCGAGGCGGTCCTGGCGCAATCGCGTGACGCGATGGCTAACTACAAGGCACCGCGAACCGCAGTGGTGATTGACATCCTGCCGACCAATGCGAGTGGCAAGGTGCTCAAGCGCGACCTGCGTGATTCCTATGCCGCCGACCACGCCAACTAGATCAATACACACGTTCGAGAACAAGGAGGAGCAGCGATGAAGGGAATCGTTTACACGGGAGATGGTGTTGAAGTCACCGACGAACTGGGGATCAGGGATCCCGGTCCCAAGGAAGTCAGGGTGGCGATCGCCGCAGCTGGCGTGTGCCACTCCGACCTTTCGGTCATCAACGGAACCATCCCCTGGAAGCCGCCTGCCGTCCTGGGACACGAAGGTGCAGGTGTCGTTGAGGCGGTTGGCTCCGAGGTGCGCTCGGTGAAGCCGGGAGATCACGTGGTCATCGCCACGTTGGCGAGCTGCGGGGTCTGTCGCGCGTGTTCGACGGGACACCCCACGTGGTGCCGCAGTTCGCTCGGTAATGTTTCTCACCCGTTCACCTACAAAGGTGAGCCGGCTTCGAACTTTGCCGCCGCAAGCGTCTTCGTGGAGTCCACGATCGTCAACGAGGTCCAGGCGATCCGGATCCCGAAAGACATCCCTTTCACCTCGGCGTGCCTCATTGGCTGTGGTGTCCTGACCGGCGTGGGCGCAGTTTTGAATCGTGCCAAGGTTCGTCCCGGCGAGACAGCAGTCGTCTTTGGTGTTGGTGGAGTCGGCCTCAACGTGATCCAAGGCCTTGGGATCGCAGGCGCCACGCGAATCGTTGCAGTCGACACACTGGCCTCGAAGGAGGGGTTGGCTCGCCAGTTCGGAGCCACTGACTTCATCGACGCATCAACCACTGATGCAGTCGCCGCGGTTCGTGAGCTGCTTCCCCCGAACCGTGAATCTGCTGCAGGTGCCCTGAACCCCATGGGCGGATCAACCTGGTCCTTCGACTGCGTCGGTCACCCGGCGGTGCTGAGGAATGCGCTCGACGTCCTTGATTGGGGTGGCAACGCCGTCGCCATCGGCATCCCCGCGCGGGGGACCGAGGTGTCGGTTGACATCAACTCCCTCGCCTATGTGGACCGAGGCCTTCTCGGTTGTCGCTACGGCTCAGCCCGTCCCCACCACGATGTGGCGCTCATGGTCGACTTGTACCGCGCAGGACGCCTCAAGCTCGATGAGCTTGTCTCGTTAACCCGGCCGATGGACGCCTTCCGAGAGATCGTTGATGGCATGCACGCGGGCACCGTGGCGCGAGGCGTGCTCGAGATCAACCTGCCGTAGGCTCCGAGTCATGAGAGCGATCCTTCTTGCGGGCGGTACGGGTTCGCGCCTGAACCGACTGACCCGAATTACGAACAAGCACCTCCTGCCGATCTTTGATCGATCGATGGTGGAGTGGGCGGTCGAAGCCCTCGTGGCCGGAGGCGTTGATGAGCTCCTCTTGGTTACGGGCGGGGAGCGAGTCGGCGACTTCATGCGGATGCTTGGCGATGGGTCGGCCTACGGCCTGAACGAACTCGCCTATGCGGTTCAGGAGCGGCCAGGAGGTATCGCCGAAGCCCTCGGTCTTGGCGAGCGGTTCGCCAAGGGCGGACCCATTGTGGTGATGCTGGCGGACAACATTTTCGAACGCTCCTTCCGCGCCACAATCGAAGCCTTCCGAGAGAATCCCCTCGGTTGCCGCCTTGTGCTCAGTGAGATGGAAGATCCGACGCATCTTTCTCACCTCGGAGTCCCTCAGATGGACGAGCAGGGGGCGATCGTCACGATCGTCGAGAAGCCAGTGACGCCTCCGAGCAACTTCGCGGTAACCGGGGTCTACTGCTACGACGCCCGTGTGTTCGATGTGATCAAGACTCTCGAGCCATCTGGTCGCGGGGAACTTGAAATCACTGATGTGAACAACCACTTCATTGGGATCGGGGAGGTCGGCTACGACATCCACCCTGGTTTCTGGGGCGATGCTGGCGAGTCGATCGATGCCTACCAATCGGTGGGCGAGTTTGTGGCTCGTAATGGAGCGAACAAGCCCTAGGAATTCTCAGCCCTGCGGATGATGAAGTGGTGTCAGTGGCTGGCGAGTGGTGATCGGACGAGCCTGAGAGCTCGGCTCGGCCTCGTTCTTCATCGCCCTCCTACTGCTGGAGGCGATACCGGCGCCATCAAGCCCGAGCTCAGCGAGGATGTCATCGGGGCGACCTTGGGCAAGGTACGCCCTTGGGATACCCAAGATGCGGACTGACGGGGTGGGGCGGTGATTCTGCGCGGCGATGGTGGTGAGAGCGTCCGACGCGAATGCTCCAGCTCCTCCGACCCTGGTGCCGTCTTCTACGGTGATCACGACATCGTGGTCGAGCGCATCGAGAAGCATCCGCTCGTCGATTGGGCTCACCACGCGAACGTCGTAGACCGTGGCACTGATTCCCTCGGCCTCGAGGATCTTCGCAGCATCGAGACAGCGCGCCACCATCTTCCCGACTCCAAGAAGACAGAGTTGGCCGGAACCCGTTCGCAATTTGCGTGCCTTGAGACCTTCGCCGACGAGCCCATCGACCGGTACTGGGGGGGTTTTGGGGTAGCGGATCGCTGCAGGGCCTCCCAGCGAGAGCGCTGTCGCCAGCATGACGGGCACTTCTTCAGCGCTCGATGGAGCGAAGACCGCCATGTTGGGGATCGTCAGGCACAGAGCCATGTCGAGAACGCCGTGGTGGCTGGCCCCATCATCGCCGGTGATTCCTGCACGGTCGAGCACCACGGTAATGGGGAGCTGGTGCATGCCGACGTCGTAGTACGCCTGGTCGAAGGCTCGGGCGAAGAAGGTGGAGTAGACGCAGACCACCGGTTTCATCCCCCCCATAGCCATTCCGGCTGCGGAAGTCATCTCATGCTGCTCGGCGATACCGACATCAATGAAGCGCTCGCCGAAGGTCGCTTGGAAAGGAAGGAGGCCGGTCGGGCCTGGCATGGCAGCAGTAAGCGCCACAATCCGGTCATCGTTCTCGGCTTCGCGGACGAGCGCACGGGAGAAGGCATCGGTGTACGTCGTGATACGCACTCGGTCAGATGAGTCGTCAGTGTTGATCGGCGTGGGGGCGACCTTGAAGTCGTGGAGGCGCTGGACTTCGTCTTCCTCGGCAGGAGCGTAGCCACGACCTTTCTGTGTCATCACGTGGACGACGATCGGACCATCCCATTCGGCGGCGTTCTTCAAGGCTTGTTCGACGGCGGGAATGTCATGCCCATCGATTGGTCCTGCGTAGCGCACGCCGAGTGCCTCGAAGAACGTGTGAGGAGCGACGAGTTCACGCAGAGCGCTGGTGACGCCGTGGACACCCGTGTACGCGAATTCGCCCACTCCGGGGATGTCGCGGAGTAGTCCTCTGAGCCGCTCCCTCGCCTGAACGTAGGTGGGGTTGAGTCTCAAGCTGGTAAGAGATTGCGACAACTGGGAGATGGTTGGCGCGTAACTCCGGCCATTGTCGTTGAGGATGATCACCACCCGGCGCCCCGAGTGGCCGAGGTTGTTCAACGCCTCATAGGTCATCCCACCGGTGAGGGCCCCGTCACCCACAACGGCGACGACACGCCGGTCTCCTCCGTGCCCCGCGAGCTCGCCGCGGAGCTCAAATGCTGTCGCCAGCCCGTGTGCGTAGGAGAGGACAGTTGAAGCATGGCTATTCTCAATCCAGTCGTGCTCCGACTCCGAGCGGTTGGGATAGCCCGAGAGCCCACCCTCCTTGCGGAGGTCCTTGAAGCCATACCGCCGGCCGGTGATCAACTTGTGGACGTAGGTCTGATGACCCGTGTCCCACAGCAGCGCATCTCTCGGCGAGTCGAAGACGCGATGGAGGGCGAGGGTGAGCTCGACCACCCCAAGGTTTGAGCCAAGGTGGCCACCGGTGGTGGTAACGGTCTCGACGATGAAGGACCGGATCTCTTGGCTGAGTTGATCGAGTTCCTCGAAACTCAAGCCGCGCAGATCAGCGGGAGTCTCGATCAGGGGAAGGATCATCGGCAATGCCTCACCCTTCGAGGATACTCACTCGTCGGGCTCGGAGAGGTTGCTGCTCGCTTCATCAAGGCGTCGCCTGGACCTTGCTCAGAAACACGTCACGCTCAACGATGACTCTGACGAGCCGTCCGGCACCAACCAATGCGCCGCTGGCGTCACCTGATCGTGCAGAGAGTGTGAAATGGAGACGCCGACCTTCGACCCTCTCGAGGGTGGCTTCTGCGGAGATCGATCCGCCGATCCCGACCGGTGCGAGGTGGTTGAACTGAGTCCGAACGGCAACGGTGGTCAAATCAGGGGGCAGGTGACCCGCCAGCGCAGCCAACGAGGCCTCTTCGCACACCGCAAGGAGGCGGGGTGTTGAGAGCACCTCGACGTCCGCAGTCTTCATAGATCGAGCGGAGTCGGCCTCTCCGACGATCATCGTCGCCTGCCCACAAAGGCCGACGGTGACGGTATGTTGCTGGCTGTCGCCGCCTGAAGATGAATGGGGCACAGACGGTACGATACCTTCCATGACTGCGTCTTTGGATCTCGTGGCCCCCGATGTTCTGGAGCGGGTTCTCACCGCTGCCGTGGCGCGTGGTGGTGACATGGCGGAGGTCTTCTGCGAAGACCGGACATCGCGCTCAGCGCTCCTTGATGACGGGCGCGTCGAGCAACTCTCATCAGGCCAAGAGCGTGGAGCCGGGATCCGGGTGATCGTCGGCGAGACCACGGGTTTCGCCCACACGGCAGATCTCTCCGAAGCGGGTCTGATGGCTGCAGCCAGAGCCGCCGCCGCCGTTGCGACCGAAGGTGGGGGTGGGACTCGGGTGGTGGCTCTGGAGCCCCTCCGTGGTTACGCCGCCACCGCTCGAGTGTTGCACGACTCCATTCCAACTTCGGCGAAGATCGATCTCCTCTCGATGGCTGACGATGCGGCTCGCTCAACCGGGAGCGCGGTGAGTCAGGTCCAGGTTTCCTACGGGGAGGGGCGGAGGCGGATCTTGGTCGCCAGCACTGAGGGCGTCCTCGCATCCGACGATCAGGTTCGGACACGCTTCAACGTCATGTGCGTCGCCACCGGTGATACCGGCCTCCAGACTGGTCATGAGTCTCTCGCCCGCACAGAGGGTTTCGAAGTCTTCGACGACGTGGATGTGGCGGCCATGGCTCGGATCGCCGCCACGAGGGCGCTCGCCAAGCTGAACGCTCGGCCCGCCCCCTCTGGAGAAGTTCCCGTCGTTCTTGCCGGTGGTAGCGGCGGCGTGTTGTTCCACGAGGCCTGTGGGCATGGCCTTGAGGCCGACCACATTGTCAAGGACTCATCGGTCTACTGCGGACAACTTGGCCAACTCGTTGCGAGCCCGCTGGTCACGTTGGTGGACGACGGCACGGTGACGGGTGAGTGGGGGGCGTTCTCCATCGATGATGAGGGCCGACCTGCTCAGCGCAACGTCCTGATCGAGAATGGCGTTCTCACGGATTACATGTGGGACTACCTTCGAGCCCGCAAGGAAGGCCGACCTTCCAGCGGCAATGGGCGTCGTGAGACGTATCAGCACCTTCCGATGGTCAGGATGACGAACACGTTCCTGATGGCAGGCGAAGACGACCCCGAGGAGATCGTGGCGCAGACCCCCAATGGTGTCTACGTTGCCAAGCTTGGTGGTGGCCAGGTCAACACGGCCACAGGGGACTTCGTGTTTGGGACTACCGAGGCGTACCTCATCGAAGGGGGCAAGATCACCGAGCCATTGCGTGATGCAAACCTCATCGGAAACGGACCAGATGTCCTTCGGCGTATTGACGCGATCGCAGATGATTTCTCAATGATGCCGGGTACATGCGGCAAGGACGGCCAGAGTGTCCCGGTCGGGTGCGGGCAGCCCACATTGCGGATCACCGGTGTGACGTTCGGAGGCACTGCAGCATGAGCGACCTTCTTGACATCGCCGACAGAGTCATTGCAGGAGCCAAAGCTGGCGAGGCGATCGAGGCCTATGTGGCCCGAGGTGTCGACAATGACATCCGTGTCTACGAGGGAAAGGTGGAGACGCTGTCATCTGCCACCTCAGCAGGTGTGGGTGTGCGGGTACTCCTTGAGAGTGATGCCGGAGCACAGGTGGGGTTTGCCTGGGCTGGGTCACTTGACCAGGACTCCGTGGACCGGGCCGTCTTCGAGGCGCGTGAGAACGCCACCTTTGCATCCCCGGATCCGCTGGTGGCGTTGGCGGAGCCTGACGGCGTGAAACCTGCGGACATCGAGCTTCGATCGGCGCGATTTGCTGAGTTCTCCATGGACGACAAAGTTCAGCTTGCCCTTCAGTTGGAGGCGGCGACCCGCTCGGGCGACCCCAGGATCCGCCAGGTTGACTCAGCGGACTACGGAGACCAAGAGATCGACGTGGCTCTCGCGACGACGACGGGGATCCGGGCAACGACGGCGAGGACGAGTGCGTATCTCTCTGTTGCGGCGCTGGCGGGCGATGGAAGCGAAACTCAGACGGGGAGTGGCCTCACGGTAGGACGATCTCCGTACAATCTCGACCCTGACCTTGCCGCTCATCAGGCCATAGAGCGCTCGGTGCGCATGATCGGAGCGACCAAGGCACCGTCGATGAAGACGGTGGTGGTGTTCGATCCGAGGGTGACGTCCACAATTATTGGTGTCTTAGGCGGAGCCCTGTCGGGTGAAGCGGTGGTTCGCGGTCGATCCTTCTTCGAAGGACGCCTCGGCGAGGTCGTGGCGGGCGGCGAGGTCACGCTCATCGACGACCCCACGGATCCCCGTGCCTTTGGCGCGGCGATGATCGATGGTGAAGGCTTGGCGTGCCGAAGGAACCTCTTGATTGATGGGGGCGTTTTGGCCTCGTTCGTCTACGACACTCGGTCGGCTCGTAAGGCGGGAGTGGCCTCGACTGGCTCTGCGGTCAGGGGCGGCTACGCAGGAACGCCCGGAGCGGGGTGTAGGGCACTGGTTCTGGCCCCTGGGTCGCTCTCGCCGGCGGAAGTCCTCGCGAGCGTCGGTACTGGTCTGTATGTTCAATCCATTACCGGAGTCCATTCCGGGGTGAGCCCTGTGAGTGGCGACTTCTCGGTTGGCGCCGAGGGGTTGATGATCCGTGACGGACACCTCGCTGAACCGGTTCGCGAAGTAACGGTTGCCTCAACGCTTCAAAAGATGCTCCAGAACATCGTCGCCATCGGGTCGGACCTGACGTGGCTTCCCGGCGCAGCGGCGGGCCAAACGTTGGCCATCGCAGACTTCCAGCTTTCGGGGAGTTAACGCGTGAGGGCCTATCCGCTCCCGCTTCTAGTCGGCGCTGGGGGTAGGGGTTGCCGGAGCCGAAGGGGCGGGAGCGGTGGTGGATGACTCTGCAGCCTTGGTCGGGGATGCGTCGGTGGTATCGCTCTTTGTGGTCGATGGGGTCACCGATGACGATGAGCCTCGACTGTCGTTCTTGTAGAAGCCGCTGCCCTTGAAAACAATGCCTACCGAGCCGAAGACTTTCCGGAGCTTGCCCTTGCACTCGGGGCACTTGGTGAGAGCGTCATCAGAGAAGGATTGAACGATCTCGAACTGGTGGCCGCATTTGGTGCACACGTATTCGTAGGTCGGCATCGAACTCCTCGGGCTAGAGGCTTGACTGGCACTCTCGTCTTGCGAGTGCCAACAATACCGCACCTCAAACGGCGTGGGTCGACGACGACCTGCGTCACCTTCTCGCGAAGCTGACGAACTGCGATGAGGGGTCAAGATGTCTTCGGTCCCATCGAGGAACCACGGCCGTCTCGGGCTATCGCCCGCCAAGGGCTGCGATAGCAGCGAGGTTGAGTTCGGTCGTGACCTCTCCTCCGCATGCTTCGCAGTGGGACCGGTGTCGCCAAGATCGGAGGCGCCGAGTTCCTTCGGGGTTCAACCACACTGAGAACGAGTCGGAGTCATCATCAAATTCAATCCTGCTGAAGTCCTGCCACGGAGTGGCCACACCGCCATTGCGGCTGCCGTCCTTCAGTATTCGCCGGAACCGATGTGCTGCGTCGTCGAAGAGCCAGGTGCTGTTGCATGATTCCAGCGTTGAGAGGTCGTTGGTCTCCATGGGTACATCATGACGCACGGATGTTTCCGGAAAAACATTTAAATCATTGCGGTTTCATGACAATGGATGGCTACTGGACTGCGTTTCTTTCATTCCTCACAGGATGCTCTTTCTTTGAACACAGATTGTTAGCAACTGCGCATCTCTCTCAAATTGGCGTTCCATGTGGCGGCCACATGATCGGATTACACGACCTCTCGTCGGGCAGTTGCCCTTCCGGTGTTTCATCGCACGAGAGGCTCTATCCTTCCGATTATGGCGGCTGATGACAACAAGCTTGAGCGACTCACCAACCTCGTCCTGCTCCTCCTTGAAGCGAGGATTCCGATTCCATTGAGCCAGATCGCCAATGAGATCCCTCACTACCCGGACTCGCCAGAGGCGCGTCGGCAGGCCTTTGAACGCGACAAGAGGCTTCTCCGAGAGGAGGGAGTGATGATCGAGGCGGTCGCCATCAACGGCGCGGAGCAGTATGGCTATCGGATCGATCCAGCCACCTATTTCCTCCCTGACCTTGACCTCACGCCTGAAGAGTCTGCAGCGTTGAATATCGCTGTCGCTGGAGTTCAACTGGGTGATGAGAGTGGCGGCGATGCTCTGCGCAAACTTGGTGTTGTCGCGCTCGAGAACATGGTGCCGGTCGCCTCTCTCGAGCGAGCCAAGGGTCTCGACCGCTTGTTCCAGGCGATCGCGTCGAAGGCAGAAGTCCGTTTTGAATACCTCGGTGAGCCTCGTGCCGTCATCCCGATCAGGCTTCGATTCTCGGGTGGGCACTGGTACCTCGCTGGCTGGTCGAAGGAGCGCGACGCCGGGCGTAATTTCAGGGTGGACCGGATCGATGGAAACGTCACCGTCGGGGCACCCGGATCTGGTGTGGCTGACCCGGACCTCAAGGTGAGCTTGGACCTCCCTGGTGAGCCGTGGGGCGACGATGATGCCTCGGAAACCACCACGAAGATAACCGTCGTCGCGGACCCGATCTACGCGTGGAGGATCATCGAGGAAGTCGGGAAGGATCATGTCGTCGAGACCAGAGCCGACGGTTCGGTGGTACTCGCCGTCAACATTATTCGTGAGGACATCGCCCGCTCATGGCTTCTCGGCTTCCTTGATCACATTGAAGTCCTCGACCCTCCGCTGTTCCGCAAGGAGATGGTCGAATGGCTCGAGTCGATCCGGGATCGGACTGAGTTTCACGGCCCGTGCCCCTCGCTGAAAGACCTCGAGGACGTTGACGATGTGACGCGTCAGGATCCACCAACCCAACGCCGACTTCGCAAGCTCTTCGCCATGCTCGAGTGGTTGGCATCGGAGGGAACAGTCGCCACGAGTGAGGTCGCTGCACGCTTCTCGATGACCACCGCCGAAGTGGTGGCCGAACTCGAGTTGGCTGCCTGCTGTGGGCGCCCTCCCTATTCGCCAGGCGAACTCATGGACATCATTGTCGATGACTATCAGGTGAGTGCTCGAATCCCTGAGCTTCAGCGCACCCGCCAACTCACCGCAGCGGAAGGGGTGGCGGTGGCCGCAGCGGCCCACACCATCCTTGCGTTGCCTGGTGCTGACTCGAGTGGCGCACTCGCCCGAGCACTCGTGAAGTTGGAGAGCGCCCTCGGAGAGAGCTCATCGATTCAGGTCGATCTGCCTAGTCCACCCCTTCTTGACGAGCTGACCGCTGCAGCACAGAACCAACGACAACTTGAAGTTGACTACCTCGCCACATCCAGCGACGAACTCACATCTCGGGTCATCGACCCACTGCGCGTTGTGGCGATTGATGGTCGTTGGTACGTGAAGGCTTTTTGCCACAAGGCGGGAGCCCTCCGGACCTTCAGAGCCGATTCCTTCAAGGCGGTTGCTGATATCGGGCCACAGGACCTCGATCACTCGGATCTAACGGTCGACACTGAGACGTTCACCACTTCTGAAGATTCAGAGGTGGCCATTATCAAGGTGCAGCCGGGGGCTCGATGGGTCGCCGACAGCATCCCGATCCTGGGTCGGCGCCTTGAAGACGACGGGAGCGTCACCGTGGCGATCTCTGTCTCGGGATCCCGTTGGTTCGAGAGGCTCCTCCTGCAAGCCGGTCCGGACGTCACCGTCATGGGTCCGCCGAGCCTGACGCGGTCTGCCAGCGAGGCGGCTTCACGCGTTCTCGAGGTTTACTGACCGACAGTGTGAGCCGTGGGGAACTCACGGTGATCAGGTTCACTGGACTGACTGATCCGACCGGTCGCTACTACCTTGACGATCCCGCACCTGATATCGGCGACCTCTTGGGAGGGGACAAACCGGGCTGCTGGCTCGGGAAGGGGGCGGCCGCCTTGGGTCTCGTGAACGGCGTGACGCGGGCGGATCTTGGCAGGGTCCTCGAGGGTCGACCGAGCGGCGCCTCGCTGTTGGCAGACCCTCGGCGTCGTCGAACGGGTTTTGATCTGATCATTGCGGCACCCAAGAGCGTCAGTGTGCTCCTGGCGCACGATGATCGGGAGATCGCCCAGACCGTGGTGCGCGGGCATCAGTGGGCGGTGGAGGTTGCGATGGGCTACTTCGAGCAACGAGCGGTGGGGGTGGCGCGATGGAGTGGCCCTCATGAGCCCCGAGAGGTCCGGACTGTTGACGGAATCATTGCTGCCGGGTTTACGCACGGAATAAGCAGGTCAGGTGACCCTCACCTCCACGCTCATGTTGTAGTGGCGAACCTAGGCCGCGATGCCGATGGCCGGTTCGGTGCGCTGGATCAACGGGGGATGCGAGCCCACCTCCCGACCACTGATGCTCTCTACCGCGGGGCTCTGCGGTGGCGGCTCCGGGAAGACCTCGGACTTCGATGGCAGTGGAGCGCAGGCGGCGGAGAACGGATCGAAGGGGTCGCAGATGCTGCGCTCCTCGCCCTGAGCGGACGGAGTGCTGAGATCCGGTCGGGCGTCCGGGAGCGACCCGTGAAGCGCATCGTGACGCGCTCGGAAGCTGTGGCGATCTGGAAGGAACGACTTGACCGTAAGCCGCTGATCGAGACTGCCCCACGTACTGATTTCCCTCAGCACTCGATTGACGAGCACCGATTCGCCGGAATGGTCCTTCAAAACGAGGTGACGCCTCGACGACTGGTTCAAGCATGGTATGACTCCGCCGGGGGAGGAATCGATCCTCGCGTCCCTGCAGCTGCGATGTCCTTGCTCGCCGGTCAACTCGGTCACGGGGTCACCGAATCGACCTTTTCCCAACGAGATGTCTCAGCGTCCCCGGCCTCGATCCGTCTCCTCGGCCCGAGGCCCACCGCACTTGCTCCGCTCAAGCGCTGGTGGTCGGCTCAGCGGTCACTTGATAATCGGCAGCTCAGGGCATCGGGCCAGACCGTTCGTGACCCTGGCGATTTTCGACAATTCGGGTTCGAGGGGGTCGGGCGGTGAGCGACCTCCAGGGCTCGTCGCGATGCGCAACGGTTAGGTTGACCCTGCCCACACGCTTCCGCGCATCGATGAGGATGCCGGTGCCCGGTGTACTTCGCGCGATCTCGTCGACGGCAAGACGCTCCTCAGGTCGCGCACTTGCGTTGATCGAGTGGGACCGTGCCCCACGGGCATCTCTCGAGGTGGACCGAGAGTGACGCGTGACATCGGTTCGACCGGCAATGTCACTCACGGCACGCAGCGTTGAGATGTCGGCGACCCCTCCGAGGACCAGCGTGGTGGAGAACAGCGAGAGGAAACCGTCGGCCTCCCGACCCCATCTCGAGCGGGCTTGGCTGAGGTCTTGGAGGCAGCCGATGGTCAGAACTCCCTGACCTCCCCCCTCACTCACCAGCTGGGGAAGGTCGGGGAGGGGGGCAATGTTGGCCAGTTCGTCAAGAGCGAAAACGACCGGTCGGTCGTTGTCGCTCCTCTGGTAGGCGGCAGATTGGATCTCCCGTACCAGGCCGACGACGAGAGGAGCGAGCAGCTCTTGTTGGCGGCCCGGGGAGCAGACGTAGAGCGTATGGGGCGCATCGACGAACGATTCGATATCGAGGGCATCACTCTTTGTGGTTCGAAGTGCCCCCAGAGAGCGATAAGCGCTGAGGACACCCGAGGTCGTTGACCAGATCCCCGATTGCTCTCGAGAATCCGTCGCCAGAATTCCGGCGAGGAGGCCCGAGGCCGGATGATCTGAGCCGACGTTCGTCTCAAGCAAGCCCAGCGCGTCGGTTCCGTGATGGCGATCAGCCCACCGCACAACAGTCCCCATCTCCTCGCCGCTGAGAGCACCTGCATAGAGAAGAGTTGAGAGAAGGGCGCCGGAGCGCTCTGACCAGTGATCACGAGCACCGCCGGCCTGCTGAGAGCGCCGCTGGGAGGCGCTCACCATCGAGTTCGCAATATCAGATGCACCATCCCATGAGGTTGAGCCCGAGAGGGGAGACCAGCCGATCCGATGGACCCCGGGGACGTCCGGCGTCGTGCCCATTGGGTCGAACAGAAGACTCGCCCCAGAACGGTTGCGGGACCGGGCGGTGGCTTCCATGACATCTGGCTTTGTTGAAGTAGTGACGACCGCCCCGGCCGCACAGAGCACATTCGGGATGACCACACTCGAGGTCTTCCCGGACCGAGTCGGACCGAGGATGAGGGCACTTCGTTGGTAGCCGGACCAGACCCAACCGCGCACATCGTGGCCGAGAAGGAGACCGTCATGGAGGGTCGCTTCGTGTCCACTCATCGAGCGCCCAGACGTCGTCGCGGCATCCGCACAATGGTCGCAGCACGGAGAGTCCTTGACCTAGGGCATTACAGGCTCTTTGATTAGGGGTAGCCAAGTACGCGAGGTGACTGCAGTGGCGCCAACTCAACTCATGATCGGGACATGCAGTGCGGGAGCACGAGCAGTCGCGGACAGGAGTACGGGTGCCAGCGTCGCTACCTCAAGGATGCGGCTGTGTGCCACCTCGACTTGATTCGACAGCAGGGCTGCTGGCGTCTGAGGCGGGTGGGTTCACTCAACTATCGATCGACGGACCACAGCATCAAGCCCCAAGGGCTCGTCACGCTTGATCAGTCATTCGGTAGAACTTGAAACCCAAGGAGGTACTCCTGTGGCGACTGCCGCAAAGAAGAAGGCTCCAGCCAAGAAGGCCGTAGCCAAGAAGGCCGTAGCCAAGAAGGCCGTAGCCAAGAAGGCTCCAGCCAAGAAGGCTCCAGCCAAGAAGGCTCCAGCCAAGAAGGC
>JBAXAR010000027.1:0-21738 GCA_037142475.1 Actinomycetes bacterium | reverse complement strand
ACCGGTCAAGCCAGCCTGGAAACCACCAGTTGGCTCGTCCGAGAAGCTGCATCACGGAGGGGACGATGGCCATTCTGATGAAGACGGCATCGACAAAGACCCCCCCTGCCAGACCAAGTCCGAATTCCTTGATGATCTGAACGCCTCCGAGGATGAAGGACCCAAACACCAGAATCATGATCAGGGCCGCTGCAGTAATGGTCTTGCCTGTGGCGGCCAGGCCGTTGCGGACCGCCATCTTGTTGTCACCAGTCTTGACCCACTCTTCGTGGATCCGAGCCACAAGGAAGACTTCGTAGTCCATCGAAAGTCCGAAGAGGATGGCGAAAAGCATCACAGGGAGGAACGCGTCAATCGGTCCTGGTCGGGTCACTCCGAAGATGTCCCCGAGAACCCCATGCTGGAACACCGCCACCAGGATTCCGAACGCGGCACCGATGGAAAGCAAATTCATGATCGCCGCAGTCAGCGGCACCACGATGCTTCGGAAGACGACTGCCAGAAGCAAGAACGAGAGCAGAACCACAAGACCGATGAAGAGCGGCAACTTCTCTCCAAGGACGCCAGCGAAGTCCACAAAGATCGCCGTAATTCCTCCTACGAGGATCGTGGTCTTGGTCCCCTCGAGGGCTTGCGGCAGCGTCGATGATCTGAGGTGGTCAATCAACGTCGTCGTGCCAGCATCCTGAGGTGAGGTGGTCGGATAGACCAGCGTCAGGTTGACGGTCGCACCGCCGGCCCCCGGGAACGTGATCATCGGTGAGACGGCAGCCACGCCCGGCTGGCGTGAGACGCTCGCCACGGCTGCGTCCACCTGAGAGCGCTCGGCATCGGTGTGGGTGACAGCGACCAACTGAAGGGGTCCATTGAATCCAGGACCGAAGCCCCGGGCCAGCATGTCGTAGGCCTGACGAGTGGTCGTCGACGTCGGGTCGTTCCCCTGGTCCCCGTGGCCGAGACGCATTGTGACGAATGGCACGGCGAGGCCCACGACAACCAACAGTGCCAGCAGCGCCGGAACAAGAGGCCGGCGGCGCATGAGGTCCGCCCAGCGTGGCCAAAAGCCCGTTGTCCCGGCTCCGACGATCCGAGGTCCCTCTTCAGCGAGCGTTCTGCGCTGCTTTCGACTCATCACCCTCGGGCCGATGTAGCTCAACATCGCCGGCAGCAGCGTGAGCGCCGCGATCATCGTGAAGAGCACCCCTAAGGATGCGGCGACCGCGAGGCCGTAGAGGAAACTGACGCCCAGGGCGAACATCCCCAGCAGGGCAATGCACACGATGATCCCGGCGAAAAGGACCGCCCGGCCCGAGGTATTGACCGCCGTGGTGATCGAGGAGGTGACGTCCTTGCCCGCAATGAGCCCCTGGCGATGTCGGGTGACGATGAACAGTGCGTAGTCGACCCCCACGCCCAATCCGATCAAGACAACGAGCTGCGTCGAGAAGGTCGGCATCTTCAGGACGTGCGTCAGGAGCCCAATCAGGCCTATTGACGTTCCAAGCGACACGATCGCCGAGAGGATCGGAAGGGCCATGGCCCAGATGGAACCAAAGACGAGAAGCAGGACAACGGCGGCCAGCACGATGCCGGGGACGGTTCCGCCGAAGGATGGCTTGTTCGCCGACTCGGCGATCTGGCCAGAGACCGCGACATGGATCCCTGATCCATTGGCCTTCTCGACGACACTGACGAATCGCTGTGCCGCTGGCTCGCTGACCTCGAAGGGGCTCTTGGAAAACTGAACTTGAGCAAAGGCGACGCGACCGTTCTTGCTGATCTGCCTCGACCCCGCTGCGTCATAGGGCGAGATAATGCTCGATACGCCGGGAAGCTCAGAGACTTTGGTGAGCATGGCATCCATTCGATGCTGCACCTCTGGTGACGCCACCGAAGCCCCGGCGGGAACTTCGACCACGATTCTCTCGATATCGCCGGCGAACTTCGGTGCTGCTGCCTGTAAGAGGTCTGCCGCACGAGTCGATTCAGTGTTTGGAAGGTTGAAGGAGCTGGCGTAGTTGGTGCCGACGATGCCAGAGGCCAACATTGATCCGATAAGAGCGGCCAGCCAGATGAGCAGGACGGCGAGACGGTGCGTCACGCACCACGATGAGAGGGATTTCATACTGGGGAGAACTCCTGAAGTGTGCCTGATTCGCAGTGGCCTGCGGACCGAGGTGCTGTCGTTGACAGCCGGGGAAACCCCACCCTACCGGTCTGGCACCCTGCATCAGGCGTCAATCAGGGAGAGATGACGTCGGCCTGACGTCGGGATTTCGAGTGGCTGCAAGGTCGATTTCCCCGACTTCGGCCACCGCAAGGTCCAGCGTGGGGTCACCCGTCGACGCGTCGAGAGCCCGAAAAAGTCCAGGTCGGATGACTGCGAGCAGACCCAGGGTCGCCAGCAATACGACACCAGAGATGACCGTCATCGTTCGCACGCCGATGGCCTGACCTACGGCGCCTTCCACCACGAGACCAAGGGGGTAGATCGTCCCTAGCGCCATCATGTAGAGACTCAGGATTCGGCCTCGGGCCTCCTCCGGGGCGCGGAGCTGAATGACGGCGCTCAGGCCAGAGAGGACTCCGATATACGACGCACCTACCGCGACAATGGCCAGCGCCGCCAGCGGGAGGGTGGGTGCCAGTCCGTACAGGGCGAGTGCAGCGCTCAGGCTAAAAAGCGATGCGGTGACCACTCGCTGCTGGCCTATCGCCTTGGCCAGTGGTGCCAAGGCCAACGCTCCTGCCACTGCACCGATCCCTTGAGCCGTGGTCAAAACTGCTGGACCACCGGCCTTGCGATGGAGACCTTCGATCGCCATCACCGAGACCAAGCCGATGAAGGGTGAACCGATGAATGCGACCGTCGAGATCATGATGATCGCCGAGCGACATCCAGGCTCGCCAGACGCTGCTCTCGCCCCGCCAGCCAGCCGGCTGAGCACGCCCTCTCCGGTTGGGGGGCGGTCATGATGCGGCAGCCGAACAAAACACAGGGCGACGACGACCGCTCCAAACGAGAGTGCGTTGATCGTGAACGCCGCCGCCGGCGACCACACCACGATAACGATTCCGGCAAGAGCGGGTCCGACGACTCGCCCCATGTTCCATTGCGCCGAAGAGAGCGAAACGGCGGCCAGAAGGTCTTCACGCTCAACAAGGTCGGGCAGCATCGACTGATAGGAAGGAAAGCCGATTGCCCCTGCCGCCCCGCAGAGGAACGAGAGGAGCACCAGGAGAATGGGAGGATCATGATGCGTTGCCACCATCAGCGCCAGGACAGCAGCAAAGCCCGCTTCGATAATTGTTGAACCGATCAGGAATCGACGGCGATCGAGGCGGTCGGCGAGAAGGCCACCCACGGGGGCCAGGACACCCATCGGGATAAACGACGCTGCGAGAGCGAACGCCGTCCACAGCGCATTGTGGGTCTCGAGCGTCACCAGAGTGCCGAGCGCCACCGTCTGCATCCATGTGCCGACGTTTGAAATGAGCGCCGAGGACCAGACGAGAGCAAAGTTCCTCGACGAGAGCGGACGAAGGGAACTGAATGCCACACGCCGAGGCTAGTGAACCCTTCGCCTCTGCTGATCGAGCCTCCAGAGAGACCCGTGGTCAATGCCCCTCCCTTGAGTGACGTGAGGACCTCGCTACCGGCGATGAGGCACCTGTGGCCGCACCGCTACCCCTAATGGCGGTGGTGATGCTTCTTGCCGCCCGCCGGTGGGTTCACCACGGCGAGGCCAGTGCTCGAGACTCGAAGAGAGAAGGTGGCTGACTTGGCGCCCGACGGAGCGTTGGCATTGATTGTCAACGTGTAGGTCGCATAGGCAAGCGACCTGTTCGTCGTAATCGAGAGCGTGGAGCTACCGCCCGCCGTTACCGAACTCGAAGAGAGCGATGCAGAAAGCCCGCTCCGAGTGCCGCTGACGCTCAGCCTGATCGACTGGGATGCCCCGGCGGTCACGGCCGTCTTGATCACCGTCGACACCGACCGACCCGGGATCACTCCCGCCGAGGTTGGCGTCAGGGTGATTGAGTAGTCATTGAGAACCGGCGCGTTCACGGTGATGGATACCTGGGTCGTCACCGTCCCAGAAAGGGCGGTGCCGCTCACCGTGAGGGCATAGGTGCCCGCAGCCGTCGATGATGTGGTTGCCACCGAGAGTTTCGACGATGTACCCGTGGTGACCGATGTTGGAGACAGCGAGGCTGTCATCCCAGCCGGGGCACCAGACACCCCAAGGGCAACGGTCTGAAGGTTTCCCGAGGTCAGGGTGGTGGCGATGGTCGCCGATGTCGAAGATCCCGCGTTCACGGTGACTGCCGTCGGAGATGCCGCCATAGAGAAGGCATCGACAGATGCTCCGTTCGTCACGATCGGATGCGCGATCCTGCACGACGTTGAATCATTGGACCAGGTTCCCTGCATGGCAAAGCTCCCGGTCGCGAACGTCACGTTCTGAGCGCCACCGGTTCCGCCGGTACCGATCCAGACACACTTGTCCGCGTTCTCGTACCCGGTACTCGGGTCCCACCATCCCCCGCTTGGATTCTGATCGGTCACCGTCTCGGAGAGCTCGTGGCCCTCAACAATGCTGACCCCATCAAGGCTTCCAGCGGCTCCAGCGTTGACGTAGTTCGCGCCGCAATTGGACCCTTTGTCGGGAAGGTAGGGAAGGTTGGTGAAGGCGATGTCGCCGTAGGTCGATGCCGCCGCACCCCCGGAGAGCGAAGCGTCAGCATTGAAGTCGTGCCACGCACACCAGCCGACCGACGAGGTGTTGAAACCATCAGGATGAAGTCCCTTTGGAGAGACCACTACGTATTGAGCCGATCGGTTCGAGGCGGCGGTGGTGTTCCCAAAGTGTCCGGCGGCGGTGACTGCCTCTTGCGCAAGTTGGTTCCCGGTGGCCTGGGTTGGTGCCGTGGTGGCGTTGTCGTACCAGACGCCAGCAAGTGCCCCTCCTGTGGGGTATCCAACATGAGGGTTCGTCGAGGCACAACTGGTCGCCCCGATAGCCACTCCCTCGCAGTACTGGGTCACCACGCCCGACCAGAGCTCTGCATTTGTCCCGAGGCCACTGATCATGGCTTGGAGGTAGGGCGCCATCCCGGCGGTGTCACCGGTGAGGGTCATTCTGCTGTTGGCGTCGGCACCTGCAGTCCCCCACTGCGATCCCCAAAAGACGAGGTAGACGCGAGGGGGCCCGGTGGTGACGCCGATTCCGTTGACGCCGCCGTGATAGCTCAGCGCAGAACCCGCCCCGGCGAAGCGAGCGCTCGCCTTGGCAACGTGGCGGTGTCGAGCCACGTCCACCGTCGGCATGACGACCTTGTGAGTTGGGGTATGAGCGGCAGACTCAGTGGCCGCGGGGCTCGCGAGTGCCGGTGACGCTGGCACAACGAGACTGCCAGCCGATCCAGAGACGAGAGCAATCGAGGTCAAGGCTGCCTTGAGGAGAGACGATCGAGAGGTCATTTCTAAAACCTACGCCTCGAAGCACAAGAATTGTCCATTTTCGGAATTTTCTTGTGGCGGCCCAACCTAGCCAGATCACCAACCCTCGGAGGGCCGGAGTGCCACTCTGAGTCAGCAGAATTCCGGCCCAAGGGTCGTTCCCTTTGGTTAGGAAACGCCGAAGAAGAACAGTTGAACCAGCCGCTGCGACCCTGGCTGATCCGCTGCTGTGAAGCCCTCGTAGGAAGTCGCCGAGTGCACGAGCTTCGCATCCCAAATGACGAGGCGGTTGTAGAGACCAGCCACTGATTCAATCAACTCCCAGTTTTCAGGACTTGATAGGTTCTCTGGCTCTCGCATCTTGGTGTTTGCCTCGGCGAGGACTGCCGGGTCGGCGATGCGCTGGATTTCCTTGGCTTGATCAGGGAATCGTCGGCATCCCCAACGCTTGTCCCGCCAGAAACTTGTCCCACCGCTCGGTGGCCCATCAGGATTGAGATAAATCGCAGCGGCGTAGTCTTGGCGATCGGAATGCCAGACGAGCGAGTCGCCCATCATCGTCTGCTGAAAGACGCCATTCGCTTCGTGCTTCAGCCAGTCGGTGACCTCGAGGCCGAGGAGCCGGCTGAACTCTTCGCGGAGATTCGGCCAGAGAAAGCGCTCGTCGGTCCGGAGTCCTTTGAAGTACTCAGGTCGAGCCACGTAGGTCTGTGAAAGCGCGATCTCGCGCACTTCGTCCGGATTCTTGAGGAAATCGTCGACCACGAGGACTTCTGGTGTCTGAGCGTTGAAGACCGTCTCGGGGTTGTCGATCTGCTGGTGCCGAGCCAGGACCCTGTCAGGAACCCACATCGGGATTTGTAACGGACCGTTCTCGATTTGGTAGACATCGTTGCCAAGTCGGCTCTCCACACCAACGATTTTGCTCTGCAGGCCCGCAAAATGGACTAACTGGCCAACTTGGAACATCATCTTGACCCCTCAAATCTCTTCGCACCATGGTTGACGTTCCGACAGGCGCTTCGCCGGGTCGGACTCCAGCAATTCCAAATATACAGACACTGAGCGGAATTCAGCGCTTCTTGAGTGGCAAGGATTTCGCGAGTGGCGCTCGACTGGCCATTCGGGCTCCGGCGGCGGTCCAGGACTCTTGAGAATCAACAAGACCCCCGGACGATACGTTCGGGGGTCTTGTCGAGGTGCCACAGCACCCATTGGAGCGGACGACGGGATTCGAACCCGCGACCCTCACCTTGGCAAGGTGATGCTCTACCACTGAGCCACGTCCGCCTGTTGGACAGATACTAGCGCTCGCGGCCCGCGTGGTCTGCCAGGGAGCGAACGCTAGGCCTCAGCCGACTGAAGCCTCAGGGGTCGTCAATGGATCGCCGAGGAACTCCGCCGCCGACACTTCAATCAGTTCGCGCAGCAGGACCGAATCAGGAAGATGGCGTTCGCACCCAAAAATCGCGAATTCGAGAGAGTCGTCGTAGCTCAGCAGCGTCACGTTCAGCCCCTGGTTGAACATCAGTGGGCCAATTCCTGTCGCCCTCACAATGCGCTCACCTGCGCACCAGAGAGGGAACGGAGGTCCGGGGACAGACGAGAGGATCAGGTTGGCCCCGTGCGGGAGGTGATCAAAAAGATCAAACGCTTGGATCACATTGCCTGCGATCGATGCGATGGTTGGGCCCGCTGCATCGGCCAACTCGTTGACCACGTCGCTACCTCCATCCACCGACTCATCACGCCGACCTGCGCTCATCGCGGCGATAACGCTCAGGCGCTCAAGGGGATCCACGATGGTGGTGTGCAGCGGGACGAGCCGAGCACTGATTTTGTTCCCGAGGTCCGCCTCCGTGCCCACCTGTCGGATGTTGACTGGCACGAACGCCACCAAATCGTTCTCCGGATCCTCCCCGCGTAGCGAGAGGAGGTGACGAACGGCCCCGCCGACGATGGTCATCGCCAGATCCGTGACCGTGGCGCCGTTGGCACGCGCCACGGTCTTCATGCTTGCCAGATCGAAGCCGACTCGCTCGAGTCGTCGGGAATACGAGATCGTCCCCGAGAGCGAAGTCCGAGGTGCATCGAGGAGCGACACCGAGTCGTGGTCGTCCGCGTCTGGCGCTGAAGCCGCCCCGGTGAGAACGTCGATTTTGGTCGCGGCGCGACCGAACGCTGCGCCAATGGCCTCGAGGATCGCCCCTGGCCTCCGAAGCGCCTCCGATGATGATCGGGTGAGCATTTCGAGCGGCGTCGGGAGAGCTGCGGCCGGGTCGAGATCGATCTGCGGCCCGGGCGTCGGCGACCCCGGATCGATGTCGAAGAGGCCAGCGAAGACCATCACTGCGGAAACTCCATCGGCCAGGGCGTGGTGGACCTTGCCGATCAGAGCGGTACCCCCGCCCTCAAGGCCCTCGACCACGCTGATCTCCCACCGAGGTCGATCGGGGACGAGGGGCCGAGCCAGCAGCCTCGCTGCTAATTCCTCAAGCGCTTCAGAATCGCCAGGCTCCGGGAGTGCCCGACGGATGACGTGGTCGTCAAGGTTGAAGTTCGGATCATCGACGAGGATCGGGGGGCCGAGATCGAAGGGAACCCGAAGGAGCCGGCGGCGCAGGAGGGGGATCTTGCCGAGCCGCTCTTCGATCGTCGACCTGATCTCCTCAAATCTGACCCCTGGGTCGCCCCCACCAGTCTCGCGAGGGGCCAACTCGATCAGGATGCCCATGTGCAAGGGGGCATTCTCCGAGTCCATGGTGGCAAAGATTGTGTCAAGTGCGGAGAGTGACTCATCGCTCATCGCCCGCTGCTCCCGAATCCACCAGTGCCTCGCTCTGATTCTTCGAGACCAGTCGCTCCGGCGTCGATGAAGGTGGCCTGCTCAACGTTCTGGATGACGAGTTGGGCGACTCGGTCGCCCACCTCAACGACAAAGGGCTGAAGTGGGTCCGTGTTAACCAGGAGCACCTTTATCTCTCCGCGGTAGCCCGAGTCGATCAGGCCGGGCGTATTCAAGCAGGTCACACCATGGTTGAGAGCAAGACCGCTCCTCGGCTGGATGAAGCCCGCGTAGCCCTCGGGGATAGCGATGGCAATTCCCGTCGGCACCAACGCCCTGCCTCCACCGGCGGCGAGATCAACGCGCTCAGAGGCAATCAGGTCACATCCGGCATCACCGGGCTTTGCATAGCGAGGAGGCGACGCATGCTCGCTCAAAACTTGGATCGGGATCTCCACCACGCCCTCAGGCTACCCGGGCCCTCCGCCGAGGTCTCGTGTGGTCGCTACGCTGCGTTCTGTGCTTGTTTGGATCGACCTTGAGATGACCGGTTTAGACCCTGACCGTCACGTGATTGTTGAAATCGCCACCTTGATAACCGACGACGACCTTGCAATCATCGCCGAAGGCCCTGATCTGGTCATCGGAGCCTCACCCGAGGAACTCTCCGAGATGGATGCCTTCGTCACAACGATGCACGAACGATCCGGCCTTCGCCCGCAGATCGACGCGTCCACGCTGACACTGGCCGAAGCAGAGCAGGCGACGCTGGCCTTCCTTGGCCGGTACATCGACGAGCCGGGTTCGGTTCCCCTCGCCGGGAATTCGATCGGCACCGACCGACGATTCCTCGCCGCACAGATGCCGGAGCTCGAAGGATTCCTGCACTACCGGTGTGTCGATGTCTCCACCATCAAGGAGCTGTGCCGTCGTTGGCACCCTGAGATCCTCGCCAGCGCCCCCGCCAAGGTCGGCGATCACAGGGCCATGGGTGACATCCGCGAGTCCCTCGCGGAGCTCTCGTTCTACCGAGATGCTCTGTTCCCACCGCAGAGATCTTCCCCGGAGGAGTCATGACGACAAGCCCTGCGATGTCCCTCACCGAGGCGACCGCCGCGCTCACTGCCGAAGGACAGATGTTCGAGATGGGTGAGACCACCATCAGGGGCGTGAGCACGAGGACTTGGAAGAACGCTCCCGAGAGTCTCCGCGCGGTCCTCGAACGGTCGAGGAATCATCGGGATCGAGATTTCATCGTCTACGAGGACGAAAGAATCACGTTCGCCCAGCATTTCGATCTCGCCGCCACCTTTGCCCATCGCCTGGTGGAACTTGGCGTCTCGAAGGGCGATCGCGTGGCGATCGCCATGAGGAACCTCCCGGAGTGGATCGTCGCGTTCTGGGGAACCGTCTCGATCGGGGCGATCGCAGTCCCGATTAATGCATGGTGGACGGGCGAGGAGCTCTCCTACGGCCTCGCCGACTCCGGAAGCATTGTCGTGGTCGTCGATACCGAACGTTTGGGTCGGATCCGCCCGCTCCTCGATGAACTTGAGGGGCTCAACCATGTCCTCGTGGTCTCTGAGAACCGCCACGAATCTCCTGATCTCGGCGCACGTCACCAACGAGTCTCGATCCGCTCGTTCTCCGAGCTCCTCGAAGAAACCACAGCGGCTACGGAGCTTCCGGCAGCCGAAATACAGCCCGACGACGATGCCACCATTTTCTACACCTCCGGCACCACGGGCCGCCCCAAGGGGGCGGTGGGCACCCATCGGAACTCGTGCTCAAATTTGATGAATCTGTTCTTCATCTCGACACGCTCCACCTTGCGCTTTGGAGCCGGGAACTCGACCGATGGTGTCAGCATCCAGAACGCGTACCTCCTGAGTGTGCCGCTGTTCCACGCCACCGGATGCCAAGCCGTGCTCGTGGTCAACACCGCCGCCGGCGGCAAGCTCGTGATGATGCACCATTTTGATCCAGATCGGGCACTCGAGCTCATCGAACGGGAAAAGATCACCACGTTCGGTGGTGTCCCCACAATGGTGATGCAGGTCCTCGACTCGCCTGACCTCGCCACACGGGATACCTCGAGCGTCCGAAGTGTTTCCTACGGTGGGGCACCTGCACCGCCCGAGCTCGTGCGCCGGATCAGAGAAACGTTTCCCATCGGCCAGCCCGGTAACGGCTACGGGATGACCGAGACGACAGCCGCCACCGCCATGAACACCGGGCCCGACTACGTTGAGCGGCCCGACAGCGTCGGCACTGCGGTACCTGTCACTGACGTGGCGGTGGTTCCCGAGGGTTTTGATGGGGCAGAACCTGATCCGCTGCGCCCGCAAGGCCCTGACGTCACCGGAGAGCTGTGGATTAAGGGGCCTCAGGTCGTCAGGGGCTATTGGAACCGACCTACGGAGACCGCTGCGACCTTCACCGCTGGCTGGGTCCGTACCGGGGACATTGCTCGTCTCGACGAAGAAGGGTTCATCTACATTGTCGACCGGGCCAAGGACGTGATCATCCGCGGGGGCGAGAACATCTATTCGGTTGAAGTCGAAGCGGCGCTCTTCGAACACCCTGATATCGCAGACTGCGCAGTGATCGGAGTCCCCCATGAGGTCCTGGGTGAAGAGGTTGCCGCTGTCATCGTGCTGAGGCCAGAGCGACGGATCACCGCCGAGGAACTCGCTCGCCACGTCAAGGATCGGCTCGCCGCGTACAACGTGCCGAAACACTTCTACTTCCGGGACTCGCCCTTGCCTCGCAACCCAGCAGGGAAGGTACTCAAGCGAGAGTTGCGAGACAGCCTCGGCAAGACCGTCTGACCACAGCGCCATCTGAGCGAGCCGCGAGCATCGAACCCGCGTCCGGATCGGTCGCTCGTCAGCGGGCGGCTTGTGCCAGTGACTCGAACTGAACGTCGGTCATTTCGACCAGTGCTGCCGCACAATTCTCGTCGAGGTGACCAATGCTCGAGGTCCCAGGGATGGGGAGCATCACAGGTGATCGACGCAGCAGCCACGCCAGCGCCAATTGCGCTGTCGTTGACCCAGTGTCTGCGGCCATCGTGTCGAGCGGGCCACCCGGCTTGGCGAGTGCTCCAGCAGCAACAGGAAACCATGGGATGAAACCGATTCCTGCCGCTTCGCAGTACTCGAGCTGTGCCTCAGACTGACGGTTCGCCACGTTGTAGAGATTCTGGACCGTGCTGATCGGCACGATGGCTCGAGCGGCTTCAATTTGCTCCACACTCACTTCGGAGAGACCTACCGATTTCACCTTGCCCTCATCGAGGAGGGCGGCGAGTAGCTCGAACTGCGCCTCTGCGGGGACCTGGGGGTCGATTCGGTGAAGCTGGAACAAGTCGATGGCGTCCACCCGAAGGCGTCGAAGGCTGAGTTCACACTGCTGGCGGAGGTACTCAGGCCGTCCCACAGGTGCCCAGACGCCAGGAGCGGATCGAGTCAACCCGGCTTTGGTGGCCACCATCACGTGTCCGTAGGGAGAGAGTGCTTCGGCGATCAATTCCTCTGAGATTGTGGGTCCGTAGGAGTCGGCGGTATCGATGAAGTCGACCCCAAGTTCGACCGCCCTCCTGAGCACAGCGATCGCTGCGTCGTGATCGGCGGGAGGGCCCCAGACGCCGGGCCCAGTGATCTGCATCGCTCCGTAGCCAAGGCGATGGATTGGTCGTCCGGCGATCTCAAAGGTACCGCTCGCTTCGATTGGGAATGCCGACATGGTTGGTTCCTCACACTCATTGGGGGAAAGCCCACGATAATCCGGCCCTGCCTTCAGGGCGTTCGCCTCCAGCCGACCCTTCTTCTTGTTCAAGAGGGCAAGGAGGGCACAGCAACAGAGATCCACTCACAGGATGCAACAAGGCCGGCCCACGGGGCCGGCCTTGTTGCTCTTGGTCCATCAGACGCCCACGGGCGTCGAGCACTACTTGTTGGGCTGAGGCGTCATCCGCAGGTACGGCTTCAGCGTCTTGAATCCCTTGGGGAACTTGACCTTGGCGTCCTCGTCCGAGATCGCCGGGGCAATGATCACGTCACCACCATCGGTCCAGTTCGCCGGGGTTGACACCGAGTAGCCGGCCGTCAGCTGCAGCGAGTCAATGACTCGGAGGATCTCGTCGATGTTCCGCCCGGTCGATGCCGGGTAGGTCAGGGTCAGCTTGACCTTCTTGTCGGGGGCAATCACAAAGACGCTGCGGACCGTGAGGGTCTCGAGCTCGTTGGGGTGGATCATGTCGTAGAGCTCCGCGACCTTGCGGTCCTCGTCGCCGATGATCGGGAAGGCCAGCGCGGTCCCCTGGGTCTCCTCGATGTCGCCAGCCCAGCCCTTGTGGGACTCGACGGAGTCGACCGAGAGGCCGATCAGTTTGGTGTTCCGGGCATCAAACTCAGCCTTACGGGCAGAGAAGGCACCAAGCTCGGTCGTGCAGACCGGCGTGAAGTCCTTGGGGTGGGAGAAGAGAATCCCCCAGCTGTCTCCGAGCCACTCATGGAAGTTGATCGTTCCATCAGTGGTCTCAGCGGTGAAGTCGGGTGCGGTATCGCCAAGTCGAATAGCCATTCGTTGGTGCCTCCTAGTCATGCCCCCGGCTTTCCAGGGGCTCGATGAACTACGTCTGAGGTCACTCTAGCGCCTTCGTTCTTGATTGTCGACTCAATTGGTCAGGAATTGCACGAACCATCCAGCATCACTTTGCAGACGCCCGGTGCATGGGAAGATTTGAGAAGAAAGTGAGTTCCCCACACGCTTCGCCTGAGAGTCCTCGTGGGCCCCAGGATTCCCCGCATCAACATGGAAGATCCCTCCACATGAACCAGTCAACGCCGCAGCGTTCGGAAGTCGTTGTCGCAGCATTCGACCTCGACGGAACCCTCACCGAAGGGGGGTCAGTCTTTGCATGGCTCAGTACTGTGGCGGGCACCAAGACTGCGGTCTCGGCGACTGCTCGCATGGCTCCGGCGCTCGCCTTGGCGGCCGTTCGGGGTGGTGGCACTGCAGATCGTACAAAGGAGGACCTCTTCGTCGAACTCCTCAGAGGGCGTTCCGCCGCAGAGGTCACCGCGCTGAGCGAGGCATACGCGGCCAAGCACGTGGGGGCGGAATTGCGCACCGAGGTCAAGGCTCGCCTCGACTACCACCTCGCTGCGGGCCACCATGTCGTCATCGTCTCCGCCTCACCTGAACTCTATGTCGCTCGTGTTGGCGAACTTCTCGGAGTCCACGGCGTGGTCGCAACCCGCTTGGCCGTCGACCAGCAGGGCAACCTCACTGGTCGCTACGAAGGCAAGAACTGCAGAGGAAGCGAGAAGTTCTCCCGCACCACGAGCTGGATGCGCTCGCAGGGCCTCCTCGGCTCCTCGGAGCAGGCCCCCACACTCTGGGCCTATGGAAACAGTCGTGGCGACCTACGACTGCTTCGAGCCGCCGATCATGGCGTGAGCTGCGCCAAGCTGGGTCGACTCTCGAAATTGAGCGCGTTTCCGTCTCTCGCTGAGGTCATCACCCCAGCCGCCGCCAAGCAGGGCTGACGCATGCGAATCGACCAGGTTCTTCCGTCCCTCGCGAGTCGCGACGCTATCGGCGTCCACACCCGAAACCTCAAGGCGGCGCTGGAGTCTCGCGGCATCGAATCACGAATCTTCTATGGCAACTGCACTCCCGACGTCGCTGATCTCGGAGAATCAGTCATCGGCCTTACCGCCCCGGTGCCCGATCGGGTCGTGCTGTACCACGCATCAATCGGCAGCCCTGTCTTCGATACCCTCACCCTCGTCTCTGATCCGATCATGGTCGACTACCACAACATCACGCCGACAAGACTGCTCGATTCATGGGAACCCTCGGTGGCCCACGAGTTGTCGCTCGGTCGACGTCAACTCGCGGAACTGGCGCCTCGCTGTGTCCTGGGCCTTGCGGACTCTGCCTACAACGAGCGCGAACTCATCGATCTGGGCTACTCGCCAACCGCCGTCGCTCCCCTCCTCATCGACATGCGTCATGCCGGTGAAGAGACCGATGCCACGCACCTCGATCGCCTCTTAGCGGCCAAGGAGGCCAGTGGCGGGCCGAGCTTCCTCTTTGTGGGGAAGATCTCGCCCCACAAGGCGCCTCACGACTTGGTGGCAATGCTCGCCGCCTACCGCTCCCTCTACAACCCGGGGGCAACGCTTACCCTCGTTGGCTCACCTCTCGGCGATCGCTATATCCAGAGCCTGCGGTCCTACATCGAGGGTCTCGGCCTCTCTGAGGCTGTCACCATCGCCGGTTCCCTCTCCGGCCCAGAGCTCGAAGCCCATTGGGCCGCCGCCGACGTCTTCACCGGCGCATCGGATCACGAAGGCTTCTGCGTCCCCCTCGTCGAAGCGATGGGCCACGGTGTGCCCGTGGTGGCCTTCGGCGTGGCCGCCGTTCCCGAGACCATCGACGATGCCGGCTTGGTCCTGACCTCAAAGGCACCGATCGCCTTCGCTGCAGCGGTGCACCGTGTTCTGACAGATCAGGTCCTTCGAGACCAACTCGTGGCTGCCGGGACGAAGCGTCTCGAGCACTACGACCTCGCCAGTGCTACCGAGTCGTTCCTCGATACCCTCCTCAGCGGCCTTCGCCGCTTCGGGGCCTGACCTGATATCTCAGGACGGCTGAGCTGCTATCAGACGAGACGATGCATCTGGCATCGTTCGTCCTCGTTCGATCACCGAGAGCAGGAATGCTTCGTAGCGACGGATCAGCACCGGCCAATCGAAAGTCTCCGCCACATAGCGCCGACCTTTCTCGCCGAGTTCCCGGCGGAGCGACGCATCGGTGATCAGTCGCTGAAGGGTGACTTCGAACGATGCAAAGGAATCGAAGGCCAAGCCGCCGCCGCTGCGTTCGCAATTCTCCACGGTCGGCCCGCAGGTCGCATTGACCATCGCAGGGATGCCTTTTACCCAGGCCTCAAGGACCACGAGTGAGAAGGACTCCATCGCTGACGGAGAGATCGAGACCAGTGCATCGCCGATCAAGTCCCACTTGTCCTCTTCGTCGACGATCCCGGTCACCACGAGATCAGGGTGATCCGGGATGGTGGCCGAGACCGGGCCCACAAAGACGAGTGCCAGGGGGCCGGGGTTGCGCTTCTTAAACTCGGTGAAGAAGCGGGCCAACATGACAGAACCCTTTTGCTCGTCGACTCGACCAACACTGACGACGTAGGGACGGTCCCCGATGCCAGCGACGACGCCACCTGGTCGCCCACGGCCTACGGCGTGATTGGTTCCCAGCCCGAGCACAATCTGGGGAGTCTCGGCGACGTCCATGACATGTTCGACGAGGTGCCGCTCCGCCCGGGTGTGGTAGCAAAAGGCATCGGCGGCTGCGAAGGCGTCGGCATAGGGCTTCAGATACAGGGCGGGCTCATCGTGGGCCGCAGGATGAAGCACCGCCGGCTGGCGGACACGGGAGATGCCGTGGACGGTCATATAGAAGAGATACGGATAGAAACTCACGACGTCAGCATCGGACGCCTCAAGGGCGTCAAGGAGATCGGGCGTGACCGGACCGTTCGTCGTCACCCATTCCAGTGCCTCGTCATAGGTCGCAGATGACGGGGAGGCTCGCAGCGCTGCATCGACCTCGAAGAACCGAGGTGGCCGACCTGCCGCTGAGCGAAACCGGTGGACGGTCACGCCGTTGATCATCTCGGTGCCGGGTTCAAGCACGTCATCCCACGTGAGATGATCGAGGGCGCAGGTCGTAAAGACTTCGGCCTCGTGCCCGAGATCAGCGACAAGGTGCTCCGCCAGAGACCTCGCTGCCCCCTCAGCGCCACCCATCACCTGGGGGCCATAGCGAGGGGTGACGTAGGCAACCTTCATCGAAGCGATGCGCTGCCACGTCGCGTCGCTACCACGACGAACTCGGCGTCATCGGGTGACCGCTGCGTCGTGACAGTGAATCCACGATCGGCCAAGAGGCTTTCCCATGTCGAGGGACGAAGCGGCCGGCCTCCAGCAAGATCGAGTTCCGCAGGGATTCGGTCTCCGTCAATGGCGTCGGGGTGCAGCGAGTGGATCACCGCCACACAAGTGCTCGCCAGCACAGTGTCGAGGCGCTCGACGAGATTCCGTCGCTGTGCCGGAAGCAACGCCTCGGTTGTCCCAGTCAATACGATGCCGTTGAGGCGCGCCTCGGCTACTCCGCTGAGGTGCTCGAGCAGATCGTCATCGCGCAGATCGAGCCCCGCTATCTCCGCCGCAGTGATTTGGCCTGGACGAGAGTCGACCCCATAGGCGTCAACGCCCAAAGCCAACAGGCTCCGAACAAGCCATCCGTCGGCACAGGCAGCCACCAGAGTCCGCCCGGAGGAGCCATTGAACGCGGCAAGGACAGCCTCTGCCCACCATGCCGAGGCGTTACTCGCGGTCCCTATGACCGGCGATCCAGCAACGGTCACAAGGTCGAGCCGTGCCCTGATGTCGGTGATCTCATCGTCGATGAGGTGGAGCGAACGGGCGATACCCGAGAGCGCTCGGGTGGTCTGGGCCGTGATCCACTCGATGTACCAGAACCCAGCTTTGCGCATGGCCTTTTTGACCACTGCTCCAGCGGGCTGATTTGACCCCACAGGAACCCGAGGGTCGATAAAGGCGGCGGCATCGACTGATCGGAGTGCCTCCCCGAGAGCCCCCACCCGGCCCTGCATGGGCGCGTATTGAAAGAAAAGTTGTTCGAGCTCGCGCTCTTTGGCAGCATCGAAGTTGCCATCGGCTCTCCGCTGACGGACCTCCTCAGCGATCTCGGCGCGGACGATCTCGAGATCGACAGTCCCGTCGTTCACACTGAGCTCCTCTCGACGACTCCGCCGTGCTGGTGGGTGACCGTCATCGGGAGGTTCAGGACTCCTGTGGCCCGACCTCCGTACTCCACAGAGAAATGTGCGGTCGATTCCTTCCAATCGTAGGTGGTGCCTCCCGCTCGACTTCGGATCCCCGCCGACACATTGAGCATGCGATCGCACAATGGAAAGGTCTCGAAGGCGAAGGTGATCGCTCCGTCCCCTGGGGCGATGTCAACCCGGAGTCCAGCGACGTCTGTGTCGGTAATGACAAAACGTCCGCCCTGAGGTCCAAGGACCTCGACGGCCACAACAACGTCGTCGATAGCTTCGGTGGCGCTGTAGTGGACCGTCAGCTCACACGGACCTCGGGTCGCTAGGCGCGTGACCGGCTCGTCATTCCCGGCGGTGATCGTGACGCCGGTGATGGTCACGGCTCGAGCCTGCGGGGGCGTGGCATCGGCCTCCGCCTCCTCGGGCTCGTCTGCATCGGCTTCTCCGAGCACGGCGCTGGCCTCAAGGAGGCCCTCGCGGAACGTCCGCACCGCTTCGTCGGGAGTGGAGTCGCCCATCATGTGGCCATCTTGGAGAACGACAGCCCGATCACAAATGGACCGAACCTGATCTGCCGAGTGCGACACGAAGATGATGGTGCGGCCCTGATCTTGGAACTGGCGGATGCGCTCGATGCACTTGTTCTGGAATCGCTCGTCACCGACGGCGAGGACCTCGTCGACCACGAGGATGTCAGGATCAACGTTGACCGCCACGGCAAAACCGAGGCGAACATACATGCCCGATGAATAGAACTTGACCTGATTGTCAATGAAATGATCGAGTTCAGCGAACGCCACGATGTCGTCGAAGACGTCATCAACCTCTTTGCGGCTCAGCCCAAGCATCGAAGCATTGAGGTAGATGTTGTCCCGGCCCGAGAGCTCTGGCTGGAATCCTGCTCCGAGCTCGAGAAGGCCGGCGAGCTTGCCACGGACCACGACCTGGCCCTCAGTGGGCTGGAGGACGCCGCAGATGCACTTCAGCAGCGTCGACTTGCCAGAGCCATTTCGGCCCAGGATGCCAACCGTTTCACCCTCGGCCACGTTGAAACCCACGTTCTTCAAGGCCCAAAGGTCCTCGTAGCGAGAACGGCCAGCCTTGACGAGACGCTCCTTGAGAGAGGTGCCTCGCTCGTGGTAGAGGCGGAACCTCTTCGACACGTCTTGGATTTCAACCGCATTCTCAGTGCTCATCACAGCTCCTCGGCGAAGTTGCCTTCAAGCCTGCTGAAGACCAGAAGTGCCCCAAGGCACAGCAGGGCGCCGATGGCAACAAGAGCTAAGTCCATGACCAAATAAGTCATTGCCCCCCATGGCGGAAGGATCTGGAACGCCTCATGGCCCGATGAGGTCAACTGAACCACCGGGTGACCGTAAAGGACCCGCTGGGACGTCAGGATGATCGGCGCCATGGGATTCAAGAAGTAGATCCAGGTGAGGCTCTTGGGACCGAGATGAGGCTCCAACGATGCCCAGAAGGAATAGACGATCGGACAGGCCCAGAACCATGCCGTCAAAATGACATCGACCAGGTGCTCCATGTCCCTGAGGTACACGTTGGTGGCCGACAGGAAGATCCCCAGCGCTGATGACAACAGTGCGGTTGCCAGGAGGGCCACAAAGAGCAGGGGAAGAAGTTTCCAATCAGGGGCGTACTGCAAGACGACCATGAACAGGATCATCACGAGTGACTGGAAGAACAAAAAGACGCCCGCCGTTCCTACCGCCGACAAGGCAAGAATCTCTCTCGGGAAGGCGACTTTTTTGACAATCCCGGCACGGCCAACGATCACGCCAGTGGCGGTCGAGACGCCAGTCTGGAAGAAATTCCAGAACAGCAGCCCCGAGAAAAGATAGATGACGAAATCCGGGTAAGCGTTCTTCAGAACGAAGCCGAAGACGAACCAGAAGATGGCCAAGCTCATCGCCGGCGAGATCATCGACCACACAAGACCCAGCGCTGAGTTCTTGTACTTCACCTTGATCTCAGTCGAGACCAAGTAGAAGAGGAGCTCCCGGGATGCCCAAATCTCTTTCAGGCGGTCACGAAGCCCAACTCGAGCAGAGACGACCCTGGTCTTCTTGATCCGCGTCTCAGGCGAGGTCGTCGTGCGATCGACGCCGGTCGCCGGCAGCGAATCCGCTGCGGCGTCTATCTCCACGCTCAGTTGCCTCCAGAACGAGCCGTCGAGCGGTCGATCACGGCGTCGATGAAGCCGTACTCGCGGGCTTCCTCGGCGGTGAACCAACGGTCTCGGTCCGAATCGGTCTCGATGCGCTCGACATCTTGGCCGGTGTGAAACGAGATGCGCTCGGCGAGCATCTTCTTCATAAAGACGATCTGCTCGGCTTGGATGGCGATGTCAGATGCCTGTCCCTGCACGCCTCCCATCGAGGGCTGGTGCATCAGGATCCTGGAGTGCGGAAGGGCGAACCGCTTCCCAGGGGCTCCGGCGCACAAGAGGAACTGACCCATCGATGCCGCCATCCCCACGCAGATGGTGCGGACGTCACACGACACGTATTGCATCGTGTCGTAGATGGCGAGCCCATCAGTGACCGACCCACCTGGAGAGTTGATGTACAGCGAGATATCTAGTTCGGGGTCTTCGGCCTCGAGGAGAAGAAGCTGCGCGCACAGGGTGTTGGCAGCCAATTGGTCAACGACGGAGCCAAGAAAGACGATCCGCTCCCTCAACAGGCGCTGGGTGAGTTCCATGTTGCCCTCGCCAGGGCCACCAGGGCCGGAGAGTGGTGCTGCGATTCGAGTCGTGTCCATCTCGATGAGGCTACCCGGCGCAGGGCCCCTCATGAGCCCACTCGGCACCCTAAGATGATTGGAGGTGCTGATCGGTCCATCGGACCAGGAAACTCCTGCGGGCGTGGCGGAATTGGCAGACGCGCCGGGTTTAGGTCCCGGTCCCTTCGGGGGTGGAGGTTCGAGTCCTCTCGCTCGTACTTCTTGACGAGGAAGCGCCGATGCGAATGGTCCCGAGACCAATCGTGAGTGAAGACAGATTCGCCTTGGCTATGACTTCGGGTGAACCGACGCCGTGGTGTTCGAGACTGCCGACGTACCAGCAACGTTGTGCGCCGTGACGGTGAAGCTGTAACTGTCGGCGTGGGCGAGCCCCTTCACCACACACGTGTTGGCTGGGGCCCCCGAGGCGGGAATTGCATACGAGCAGGTCACCAGGGGAGCACCAACGGCGGTAGCAGTGAAGGAGTCGATTGCGGCCCCTCCATTGGAATCCGGCACCGACCATGAGATCACGATGGATCCTGTCTTTGTTCCCACCGCTGCAGCCGCAGAGGTAGGCGCGCTCGCCACCGTCGGCACCGTGCCGGTGACGCCGACCGAGGAGGCACCGGTTGCCGCCGAATCAGAGCCAGCTGCATACGAATGGACAGTCACCTCGTAACTCTGACCAGGAGTCAAACTGCCGATGGTGCATGTGGTCGCAGAAGAACCTGCCACCGTGCAGCTGTGGCCCCCTGATGTCTCAGCGACGTAGCCGGTGATCTTCAGCCCACCGTTCGATGCAGGCTTGGTCCACTTCACCTTGAGTCCTTGTGCGCGCCCAAGGACTTGGACACTCTGTGGTGCCGAAGCGCTCGCCCCAGGAATGATGCTGTCGGATTTGGGCGACAACGTCGAGGTCCACAGCACATTGCTCGCCGTGATTCGGAACGACACTGGAGAGCCATTGGTCAGACCGGAGATTGTGCAGGCGTTCCCCGAGTCGGTGCCCACGACGTAGGTGCACGAACGGGTGGCGTCCTTTGTCGTGATCTTGTAACTCAAGACGGGTGTCCCACCGGCGTACGTTGAGTTAGCGAAGTGCACCGTGATCGCCCCGCTGCCTGTTCGCACAAGGGAGGTGAACGATGGTGTGCTGGGTCGGGCGGCGACGAGGACCGGGGACGTTGCGACGGCATTCGAGTACCCGTTGGCGTTATAGAGGCTGTGCGCCTTGACGCTGAAGGTGTAGGTGGTTCCCGGCGTAAGTCCCTTGACCTTGCATGAGTTCGCCTTTGGAAGCGCTGTGCACGTGATACCGCTTGGTGACCCACTGACGAGTGCTGAAACCAAGTAGCCATCGATCCCGGTGCCACCGCTCGGACCGCTTGGCGTGAACTGAATGAATGCCCCTTGACCATCTGATGCCGTGTTGACGACCACAGGGTTCGACGGTGCTGCAGGCAGGACTGATCCCTCCATGGTGGTTTCTGGGCCCGAAAGGTCTTCATTATTCGTGGCCACCACGGTGAAGTCATAGACAGCACCAGCAAGAAGTCCAGTCACCGTGCAGGTGGTCACGTTGCCACACGCCTTTGTGACTGTGTCACCGGTAGTTGACGTTGGGACAGCAGTCACTGTGTAGTCGGCAACCCCGCTTCCTCCTGATTGAAGAGTTGTGAGCGCAGTCCACGAAAGGGTGGCCTGACCGGCGCCACCGGTGATCGAGAGCGACGATCCATTAACCGCCACAGGGTTGACGGCCGGGGCGTGATTGAACGTGCTTGACGCCGTCGTCAACCCTGCGCTGTTTACCGCCGTGACTTGGAATGTGTACACAGTGCCATTCGT